>DASWUI010000715.1:0-3621 GCA_036401715.1 Ramlibacter sp.
CCAGGTGAGCATCAGCAGCTCGGGGTACTGCGCGATCATCGACTCGGCGCGCACCACGAATTCCTCGGCGTCCACTTCCTGGTTGGAGATGTCCCGCGCAATGCGCATCAGCTGCTCCTGCCGCTCCAGCAGGCGCAGGCGCATGCGCTGCTGCGCGTATTCGACGTCCCGCTTGACGGCTTCCTGCTCGCGGTCCATCTCCTCCAGCCGCAGGTACCAGAAGGCGGACACGATGGCGGCCAGGAACAGCAGCACGGCCGCCAGCGGCGCGAGCATCGCGTAGCGGTCCTGGCGGGTGGGCGTCTGGCGGCGCCACCAGTGCCGCCACCAGTCGGGGATGGGGCCTTCGGAGGGCAGCTCCGAAGCGGGAGATTCATGCATGAGTGGGTTAGTTTAGGGGCGCCGTTGCGCCGCGCGACATGGTGTGACCAACGTTCCGGCAAAAGGTGCCGTGTACATGAATCCGCATTGTGAAACGACGCGGCACGATTTGAAATCCCAAAAGGTTTATGCGACACTCCCCGCCTCGCACGGGCAGCCCGTACTAAATTCACACGCACGTTTTCAGGAGACATCCAATGTCCGCACAGCCCGACCACCTGTTCGGCTCGGCCGCCAACGACGCAGACGCGCAGGAGACGCGGGAATGGGTGGAGGCCCTCGCGGCCGTCATCGCCACCGAGGGCCGCGAACGCGGGCATTTCCTGATCGAGCAGCTGCTCGAGGAGGCGCGGCAGCAGGGCATCGACCTGCCGTTCTCGGCCACCACCGGTTACGTCAACACCATCGAGCCGCAGGACGAGGAACGCTGCCCCGGCAACCTCGAGATCGAGGAGCGCCTGCGCGCCTACATGCGCTGGAACGCGATGGCCATGGTGGTCAAGGCCAACCGCCTGCATCCGGCCGACGGCGGCGACCTCGGCGGCCACATCAGCTCCTTCGCCTCGCTCGCCACCATGCTGGGCGCGGGCTTCAACCATTTCTGGCACGCCGAGAGCGAGAACCACGGCGGCGACTGCCTCTACATCCAGGGCCACAGCGCCCCCGGCATCTACGCCCGCGCCTACCTGGAAGGACGCATCAGCGAGGAACAGCTGCTGAACTTCCGCCAGGAAGTGGACGGCAAGGGCCTGTCCAGCTATCCGCACCCGAAGCTGATGCCCGAGTTCTGGCAGTTCCCGACCGTGTCGATGGGCCTGGGTCCGCTGATGGCGATCTACCAGGCGCGTTTCCTGAAGTACCTGCATGCCCGCGGCCTGGCCGACACCTCGAAGCGCAAGGTCTGGGCCTTCCTGGGCGACGGCGAGATGGACGAGGTGGAGTCGCTGGGCGCCATCGGCGTGGCCGCGCGCGAGAAGCTGGACAACCTCATCTTCGTGGTGAACTGCAACCTGCAGCGCCTGGACGGTCCCGTGCGCGGCAACGGCAAGATCATCCAGGAGCTGGAGGGCGAATTCCGCGGCGCCGGCTGGAACGTGATCAAGCTGATCTGGGGCAGCTACTGGGACCCGCTGCTGGCGCGCGACAAGGAAGGCATCCTTCGCAAGGTCATGATGGAAGTCCTGGACGGCGACTACCAGGCGATGAAGGCCAACGACGGCGCCTTCGTGCGCAAGCATTTCTTCGGCCGCCATCCCAAGCTGCTGGAGATGGTCTCCAAGATGAGCGACGAGGACATCTGGCGCCTCAACCGCGGGGGCCACGACCCGCAGAAGGTCTATGCGGCCTTCCACCGCGCGTACAACCACCAGGGCCAGCCCACCGTGCTGCTGGTCAAGACCGTCAAGGGCTTCGGCATGGGCAAGGCCGGCGAAGGCCGCAACATCGCCCACCAGGCCAAGAAGCTGGCGGACGAGGACATCCGTACCTTCCGCGACCGCTTCAACATCCCGATCCCGGACGACAAGCTGGCCGACATCCCCTTCTACAAGCCGGAAGAGCACACGCCGGAGATGCAGTACCTGCACGAGCGCCGCAAGGCCCTCGGCGGCTACCTGCCCAAGCGCCGCCCGAAGGCGGACGAGCAGCTGAAGGTCCCGGGCCTGGACGCCTTCAAGGCCGTCACGGACCCGACCGCGGAAGGCCGCGAGATCTCCACGACGCAGGCCTACGTGCGCTTCCTGACCGCGCTGCTGCGCGACAAGGAGCTCGGCCCGCGCGTGGTGCCCATCCTCGTCGACGAGGCGCGCACCTTCGGCATGGAAGGCCTGTTCCGCCAGATCGGCATCTACAACCCCGAAGGGCAGAAGTACACGCCCCAGGACCGCGACCAGGTCTCCTACTACAAGGAAGACGTGGGCGGCCAGATCCTGCAGGAAGGCATCAACGAGGCGGGCGGCATGGCCAGCTGGATCGCCGCGGCGACGAGCTACAGCACCAGCAACCGCATCATGGTGCCGTTCTACATCTACTACTCGATGTTCGGGCTGCAGCGCGTGGGGGACCTGTGCTGGGCGGCGGGCGACATGCAGGCGCGCGGCTTCCTGCTGGGCGGCACCTCCGGGCGCACGACGCTCAACGGCGAGGGCCTGCAGCACGAGGACGGCCACAGCCACATCATCGCGCAGACGATTCCCAACTGCGTCAGCTACGACCCGACCTTCGCGCACGAAGTGGCGGTGATCATGCAGCACGGCCTCAAGCGCATGGTGGAGAAGCAGGACAACGTCTTCTACTACATCACGCTGCTCAACGAGAACTACCCCATGCCCGGCCTGCAGCCCGGCACGGAGGAGCAGATCGTCAAGGGCATGTACCTGTGCAAGACCGGCGGCGCCGGCAAGCTGCGCGTGCAGCTGATGGGCTCCGGCACCATCCTGCGCGAATCGCTGGCCGCGCAGGAGTTGCTGGGCAAGGACTGGGGCGTGCAGGCCGACGTGTGGAGCTGCCCCAGCTTCAACGAGCTGGCCCGCGACGGCCTGGACTGCGAGCGCCACAACATGCTGCACCCGACCGCCACGCCGCGCGTGCCCTTCGTCGCGCAGCAGCTCGAGAAGCACGCCGGCCCGGTCGTGGCCGCCACCGACTACATCAAGCAGTACGTGGACCAGATCCGCGCCTTCGTCCCCAAGGGCCGCGCCTACAAGGTGCTGGGCACCGACGGTTTCGGCCGCAGCGACTTCCGCGGCAAGCTGCGCGAGCACTTCGAGGTGAACCGCCACTACATCGTGGTGGCCGCGCTCAAGGCGCTGGCGGAAGACGGCGCCGTGCCGGTGGCCAAGGTGGCCGAGGCCATCCACAAGTACGGCATCAAGGCCGACAAGCTCAACCCGCTGTACGCCTGACGCGCCGACAATCGGTCCCCAAGAAAGAGAAGGCCCGCCTTCGGGCCGCGGAGAACAAGAAACATGGCTCTGGTCGAAGTCAAGGTCCCCGACATCGGGGACTTCGAGGAAGTCGCCGTCATCGAACTGCTGGTGAAGCCCGGCGACACGATCAAGGCGGAACAGTCGCTGGTCACCGTCGAATCCGACAAGGCCTCGATGGAGATTCCTTCCAGCCACGCGGGCGTGGTGAAGGAGCTCAAGGTGAAGATCGGGGACAAGGTGGCCGAAGGCAGCGTGATCGCGCTCGTCGAATCGTCGGCGACGGCTGCTTCTTCTTCTTCTTCTTCCCCTCCCC
>DASWUI010000716.1:0-2613 GCA_036401715.1 Ramlibacter sp.
ACGCGAACGCAGGCACCGGCGAGGACGGGCTGGTGCGCGCGCGCACCACCTGCGTGGCGGCCGCGCGGCTGCTGAACCTCGCGCCGGAGCAGGTGCTGCCCTTTTCCACCGGCGTGATCATGGAGCCCCTTCCGGTGGACCGCATCCAGGCCGGCCTGCCGGCGGCGATCGCGGACGCGCAGCCGGGCCACTGGCTCAAGGCCGCCGAAGGCATCATGACCACCGACACGCTGCCCAAGGCCTTCAGCCGGCAGGTGAGCATCGAGGGCGCCACCGTCACCGTCACCGGCATCAGCAAGGGCGCCGGCATGATCCGTCCCAACATGGCGACCATGCTGGGCTTCCTGGCCACGGACGCGAAGGTCGATGCGAAGCTGCTGCCCGCGCTCGCCTTCGAGCTGGCCGAAGGCTCGTTCAACCGCGTGACGGTGGACGGCGACACCTCCACCAACGATTCCTTCGTCGTGGTCGCCACCAACAAGGCGCCGCATGCGGCGATCACCTCGCTGGACACGCCGTCCGGCCGGGTGCTGAAGGAAGCCATGATGGAAGTCGCCCGCCTGCTGGCGCAGGCGATCGTGCGCGACGGGGAGGGGGCGACCAAGTTCATCACCGTGCGCGTCGAGGGCGGCAGGACCGCCGAGGAGTGCCGCAAGGTGGCGTATGCGATCGCGCACTCGCCGCTGGTGAAGACCGCGTTCTTCGCGAGCGACCCGAACCTGGGCCGCATCCTCGCGGCCGTGGGCTACGCGGGCATCGAGGACCTGGACCAGACGGGGATCGACCTGCACCTGGACGACGTGCACGTGGCCACGCACGGCGGGCGCAACCCGTCCTATCGCGAGGAGGACGGCCAGCGCGTGATGAAGAAGTCGGAGATCACGGTGCGCGTGGGCCTGGGCCGCGGCAGCGCCGCCGACCAGGTGTGGACCTGCGACTTCAGCCACGACTACGTGACGATCAACGCCGACTACCGCTCATGAGCGCCAAGCTGGAACAACTGATCGAGCGCGGCATGCAGCTGCTGGCGCGCATCGAGGCCGTCCTGCCGCAGCCGCTGTCGGCGCCCGACTGGAGCGCGGGCATCGCCTGGCGCTACCGCAAGCGTTCCAGCGGCCACGGCACGCTGGAGCCGGTCAGGCACGTCGCGAGCATCGCGCTGGACGACCTGAAGGAGATCGAGCCGCAGAAGGAGAAGATCCAGCGCAACACGCTGCAGTTCGTGCAGGGGCACCCGGCCAACAACGTGCTGCTCACGGGCGCGCGCGGCACCGGCAAGTCCTCGCTGATCAAGGCCTGCCTGAATGCCTATGCGGGGCAGGGCCTGCGGCTGATCGAGGTCGACAAGGCCGACCTGGTGGACCTGCCGGACATCATCGACGTGGTCTCGGGGCGTCCCGAGAAGTTCATGGTGTTCTGCGACGACCTGAGCTTCGAGGAGGGCGAGCCGGGCTACAAGGCGCTCAAGTCGATCCTGGACGGCTCGGTGGCCGCGGCCACGCCCAACGTGCTGATCTACGCCACCAGCAACCGCCGCCACCTGCTGCCCGCGTACATGAAGGAGAACCTCACGTACACGCATACCGAGGACGGCGAGGTGCACCCGGGCGAGGTGGTGGAGGAGAAGATCTCGCTGTCCGAGCGCTTCGGCCTGTGGGTGAGCTTCTATCCGTTCAGCCAGGAGGAATACCTGCACATCACCGCCACCTGGCTGGAGCACTTCGGGGTCGGGAAGGACGCGATCGAAGCCGCGCGGCCGCAGGCGCTGGTGTGGGCGCTGGAGCGCGGTTCGCGCAGCGGCCGCGTCGCCTACCAGTTCGCGCGCGACTATGCGGGACGGCACCACGGGTGAGCGGCCCGCTCGTTGCCGATGGCGACCGGCCGCGCGAGGGCGGCCCGGACCGCAAGGAAGTGGAAGTGGCCGTCGGCGTGCTGATCCGCCCGGACGGCGCCTTCCTGCTGACCTCGCGGCCCCCCGGCAAGGTCTACGAGGGCTATTGGGAATTCCCCGGCGGCAAGGTGGAGCCGGGCGAGAGCGTCGAGCAGGCGCTGCGCCGCGAGCTGCAGGAGGAGATCGGGCTGACCATCGGGCCGGCGCATCCCTGGCGCGTCGAGCGCGTGGACTATCCGCACGCGCTGGTGCGGCTGAACTTCTGCAAGGTGTACGAATGGGCCGGCGAGCTGCACATGCACGAGGGGCAGCAGTTCGCCTGGCAGCAGCTGCCGGTGGCGGTGCAGCCGGTGTTGCCGGGGACGGTGCCGGTGCTCAGGTGGTTCGCCGAGGAGCGCGGCTTCAGGGGATTGACGCACACGTAGGCTGGCGGTGAGCCGCAGGCGAACCCCAGCTCCCCTGCGCCACCTCACACCAGCCGCCGGATCGGGCGCTTCCTCCACACCCCATAGAAATACGCCGCCTGCAGGCTGGCCCCGATCCCGTACGTCACCAGGTACGTGAACCACAACGCCCGCATCCCGAACACCCGGTCCAGCGCCCAGCCCACCGGCACCAGGAGGAACGCCAGGCACGACAGCGAGATCAGCATTGGCACCCGCACCGTGCCGGCCGCGCGCATGACGCCGCTGAACACGCTGCCGATGCCCAGCATCAGGCTG
>DASWUI010000717.1:0-3119 GCA_036401715.1 Ramlibacter sp.
CAGCGGCTGCGACAGCACGGCGCAGGCGAGGTTGGCCGCCGCGACCGCGAGCAGCGCGGAGCGCGTGCCGCCCCACAACAGCATCGGCGGCACCAGCAAGCCGGCCAGCACGCCGCCCAGGGGCACGCCGGTCTGCTTGACCGAGAACACCAGAGACATGCGATGCGCCGGCGTCGTGCGCGCCAGCAGGTGCGAGCTGGCCGGCGTGATGGGCCCGTAGCCTATGCCCACCAGCAGGGCGCCCAGCGCGATCGCCGCCACCGAGGGCAGGGCGCTCAGCGCGAGGCCCGCCGCGCACAGCACCAGGCCGGCCTGGCTGACCCGGATCGGGCCGTAGCGCGCCACGCCCGCGCCGGAGGCCAGGCTCGCCACCATGGCGCCCACGTAGGCGATCGCGATGTAGACCCCGACGTAGGTGGGGGAAACGGCCACCGCCTCGGCCACCCGGGGTGCCATGGCCGGAATCGTGAGCAGCGCCATCGCCACCATGGCCTGGATCGCCAGCGTGATGGCCAGCGGCAGCCAGTCGTTCTTCTTCGTATCGGGCATCGGCACGGATCATCGCCGAAATGGGAAGGGCTCATTCCCAGCTAAGAGAACGCTAAGGGACAGCTAAAGGGCGCTTCCTACAGTGCATGCACGGCCGGCGCACTTGCGGTGCACAGGCCGGTGAACCCCGGATCAACCCAAGTTTCCAAAGGAACCCGCCATGAATGCCAAGCTCGTCCTCTCCTCCCTCGTGCTCGCCGCGACCTTCGCCGGCAACGCCTTCGCCGAAGGCCCGATCTACGGCAACGACGTCTTCACCGGCAGCAAGTCGGTCGCCGAAGTCCGCGCCGAACTCGACGCCTACAAGAGCGCCGGCGTGAACCCCTGGTCCACCTCGTACAACCCCCTCAAGGGCTTCCGCAGCGCCGCCACGCGCGCCGAGGTGACGGCCGAATACCTGGCCTCGCGCAACGAAGTGCGCGCGCTGTCCGGCGAGGACAGCGGCTCGGCCTGGCTGGCGCAGTCCCGCCAGCCCGCCGTGCCCGCCAACCTGGCCGGCCCGCCGGTGAATGCCCAGTAAGCGGCTCCCCGCTTGCGGGGAATATTCCCCGAACCGGCGGCCGGGGCACCTCCCAAGGTGCCCCGGCCGTTTCCGCTTTTGCGAGGCGTGGCGCGCACTTGCGGCGCATCCGGGGGCCGGGCGCAGGTGGCACGCGGAATGCATGGCCCCCGTACGGAGCAGCCCGGAAGGGGGATGACCCGCAGGCGCGCGGCGCGCGAGCATCCATGCGACACCCCCACCGGGGGCTCCGGCGACCCACACGGGAGACACGCCATGGACGCAAACGCCTCGCACGCCTACCAGCTGCGTTTCCAGTCGCTGTTCAACAGCGGACGCGGCTTCGCCTTCCCTTGCGACCCGCAGGGCCGCGTCGACCTCGACGGCATGAGCGAGAGGGCGCGCAACAACTACTTCTACGCCCGCGCGATGGTCGGGCGCGAGCTGGCGGTTCCGCAAGTGCAGCCGGCCGGCGCCCTGCACTGAGCGCGCGGCCCCCGGTCCCGGAGGGGCCTCCGGGTGCAACGTATCATCGCGGATGCACTCAGCCCAAGGGACCGCCATGACCTACCCGAATACCCAGCTCTTCATCAACGGCCAGTGGCAGGACGCCGCCGAAGGCCGTTCGCTCCCCGTCTTCAATCCCGCCACCGGCAAGGAGATCGGCCGGGTGGCGCAGGCCGGCAAGGCCGACCTCGACCGCGCCCTGGAAGCCGCGCAGAAGGGCTTCGAAGCCTGGCGCGACATGCCGGCGGCCGACCGCGCTAAGATCATGCGCAAGGCCGCGGGCCTGATCCGCGAGCGGGCCGCCGAGATCGCGCCGCTGCTGACGCAGGAACAGGGCAAGCCGCTGCCCGAAGCCAAGGGCGAGACCCTGGCCGCCGCCGACCTGATCGAGTGGTTCGCCGACGAGGGCCTGCGCGTGTACGGCCGCCTGGTGCCTTCGCGCGGCAACCTGGCGCTGCGCCAGATGGTGGTGAAGGACCCGGTGGGCCCGGTCGCCGCCTTCACGCCCTGGAACTTCCCGATCAACCAGGTGGTGCGCAAGGTCGGCCCGGCGCTGGCCGCCGGCTGCTCGATGCTGGTCAAGGCCGCGGAGGAGACGCCCGCCGGTCCCGCCGCCTTCATCAAGGCCTTCGCCGACGCGGGCATCCCGCCCGGCGTGCTGCAGCTCGTGTACGGCAACCCCGGCGAGATCTCCAGCTACCTGATCCCGCACCCGGTGATCCGCAAGATCACCTTCACCGGCTCCACCCCCGTGGGCAAGCAGCTCGCCGCCATGGCGGGCCAGCACATGAAGCGCGTGACGATGGAACTGGGCGGCCACGCCCCGGTGATCGTGTGCGAGGACGCGGACATCGCGCTGGCCGTGAAGTCCGCCGGCGGCGCCAAGTTCCGCAACGCGGGCCAGGTGTGCATCTCGCCGACGCGCTTCCTGGTGCACGAGAGCATCAAGAACGACTTCGCGCAGGCGCTGGCCAAGTACGCGCAGGGCCTGAAGGTCGGCGACGGCCTGGCCGAGGGCACGCAGATGGGCCCGCTGGCCAACCCGCGCCGCCTGACCGCGATGGCGGAGTTCCACGAGGACGCCGTGAAGAAGGGCGCGCAGGTGCTGGCCGGCGGCAAGCGCGTGGGCGACGCGGGCAACTTCTGGGAGCCCACCGTGCTGCTGGACGTGCCGCTGGAAGCCAAGGTCTTCAACGACGAGCCCTTCGGCCCGGTGGCCGGCATCCGCGGCTTCAACAAGCTGGAAGAGGCGATCGCGGAAGCGAACCGCCTGTCCTTCGGGCTGGCGGGCTACGGCTTCACGAAGTCGCTGAAGAACGCCGACCTGCTCACGCGCCGGGTCGAAGTGGGCATGCTGTGGATCAACATGCCGGCCATGCCCAGCGCCGAGATGCCCTTCGGCGGCATCAAGGATTCGGGCTACGGCTCCGAGGGCGGGCCGGAGGCGCTGGAGGCGTACCTGAACGTGCGCTCGGTGGCCGTGATGAACGTCTGAGGCCCCGTCATCCCCGCGAAGGCGGGGACCCAAAGCTGCCCCGTCATCCCCGCGAAGGCGGGGACCCAA
>DASWUI010000718.1:0-4785 GCA_036401715.1 Ramlibacter sp.
CCGCGGCCGGCGGCCCTGCTCCTCGGCGAACGCGTCGATTTCCTTCTTCAGGTTCTCCCAGCCCTCGGCCGAGTCATAGGCAGCTGCGTACACACCGGTCACCTTTTGCGTATCGGCGCGATGGCGCCCGAAGATCTTCTCGAGCGCTTCGCTCACCTCGCCCACGGTGGCGCGCAGGCGGATCGCCTGGATGCTCAGCTCCAGCAGGTTGCCCTTGCCGGTGCGCGCGGCCGTCGTCAGCGCTTCCAGCGCGGCGTGCACCTTCGCGCCGTCGCGGGACGCGCGGATCTTCTGCAGGCGCGTGATCTGCTGCTCGCGCACGCGGACGTTGTCCACCTCCAGGATCTCGATCGGATCCTCCTTCGAAAGCCGGTACTTGTTGACGCCGACGATGACGTCGCGGCCGGAGTCGATGCGCGCCTGCTTCTCGGCGGCGGCCGCCTCGATCTTCAGCTTGGCCCAGCCGGAATCGACCGCGCGGGTCATGCCGCCCATGGCCTCCACTTCCTCGATGATCTTCCAGGCGGCGTCCGCCATGTCCTGGGTCAGCTTCTCCATCATGTAGCTGCCGGCCCAGGGGTCGATCACGTTGGTGATGTGCGTCTCCTCCTGGATGATCAGCTGCGTGTTGCGGGCGATGCGGGCGCTGAACTCGGTGGGCAGCGCGATCGCCTCGTCGAAGCTGTTGGTGTGCAGGGACTGCGTGCCGCCGAACACCGCCGCCATCGCCTCGATCGCGGTGCGCACGATGTTGTTGTAGGGATCCTGCTCGGTGAGCGACCAGCCCGAGGTCTGGCAGTGCGTGCGCAGCATCAGGCTCTTGGGGTTCTTCGCGCCGAAGCCCTGCATGATGCGGCACCACAGCAGGCGGGCCGCGCGCATCTTGGCGATCTCGAGATAGAAGTTCATCCCGATCGCCCAGAAGAAGGACAGGCGGCCGGCGAAGTCGTCGACGTCCAGGCCCTTGGCGATGGCCGTCTTCACGTACTCCTTGCCATCGGCCAGGGTGAAGGCCAGCTCCAGGGCCTGGTTCGCGCCCGCCTCCTGCATGTGGTAGCCGGAGATCGAGATCGAGTTGAACTTCGGCATGTTCCTCGCCGTGTACTCGATGATGTCGCCCACGATCCGCATCGAAGGCTCGGGCGGGTAGATGTAGGTGTTGCGGACCATGAACTCCTTGAGGATGTCGTTCTGGATGGTCCCGGACAGCTTGTCCTGCGAAACGCCTTGCTCCTCCGCCGCGACGACGTAGCCGGCCAGCACCGGCAGCACGGCGCCGTTCATGGTCATGGACACGGAAACCTTGTCCAGCGGGATGCCGTCGAACAGGATCTTCATGTCCTCCACGGAATCGATCGCCACGCCCGCCTTGCCGACGTCGCCCACCACGCGCGGATGGTCGCTGTCGTAGCCGCGGTGCGTGGCCAGGTCGAAGGCGACGCTCACGCCCTGGCCGCCGGCCGCCAGGCCCTTGCGGTAGAAGGCGTTGGACTCCTCCGCGGTGGAGAAGCCCGCGTACTGGCGGATGGTCCACGGGCGCGCGGCGTACATGGTGGCCTGCGGCCCGCGCAGGAAGGGCGCGAAGCCGGGGAGCGTGTCCGTATACGGCAAGCCCTGGAGGTCGCCGGCGGTGTAGAGCGGCTTGACCGCGATGCCGTCGGGCGTGATCCAGTCGAGCGCCGCCACGTCGCCGCCCGGGGCGGATTTCGCGGCGGCCTTCTTCCACTCTTCGATGGAAACGGGCTTGAATTCGGGTGGGGTCTGGCTCATGACGGCATCCTGTGGACCGCGGGTATTTCCGCACGGTGGCGGGATCTTACATCATTCATAATTATTGATAAAGAATTTCCCAGCGCCTAGAATCCACCGCATGTCCGCCGTCTCCCTCGCCCCCCGCGCCCTCTACGAAGAGGTGGCGGAGCTGCTGCGCCAGCGCATCTTCCGCCGCGAGCTGGAGCCGGGCAGCTGGATCGACGAAGTGAAGCTCGCGCAGGAGTACGGCATCAGCCGCACGCCCCTGCGCGAAGCGCTGAAGGTGCTGGCCGCCGAAGGCCTGGTGACCATGAAGGTGCGGCGGGGCGCCTACGTCACGGAGGTGTCGGAGCGCGACCTGGCGGACGTCTACCACCTGCTCGCGCTGCTGGAAAGCGACGCCGCCGCCGTGGTGGCGGAACGCGCCACGGAGGCGCAGATCAAGGAACTGCAGAAGCTGCACCAGGAACTGGAAGGCGCGGCGAAGAACCGCGACCGGTTCTTCGCGGTCAACGAGCGCTTCCACATGCGGCTGCTGGAGCTGGCCGAAAACCGCTGGCGCGACCAGATGGTGGCGGACCTGCGCAAGGTCATGAAGCTCAATCGGCACAACTCGCTGCTGAAGTCCGGGCGCATCCAGGAGTCGCTGGCGGAGCACGCGGCGCTGATGGAAGCGCTGGAGCAGCGGGATGCGAAGGCGGCGCGCGAGCGGATGCAGGAACACTTCCGCAACGGGCTGGAGGCGGCGGCCTAGGGTCGCGGTTCGCCTGCGGGCTCTTGCCGCCAGGGCGCTGGTGTCGCGATTCGCCTGCGGGCTCACCACGACCTCCGGGGGCATCGCGTCTTGGCCGCATGCCATCCCTTGTCATTGCGGGCTCGACCCGCAATCCATTCTTACGCCGTCGCCGGCTTCGCCGCCGGCCGCGCCTCCGCCAGCAGCTGCGCCAGCTCGTCGCAGCGCGCCCGCAGCACCGCGAGCTCCTCGGTGGCCGAGGCCTGCTCCAGCGCCCGGCTGGCGCGGCTCGCCTCCCGGAAGCCGTACATGGCCAGGCTGCCCGCCAGCTTGTGCGCGGTGACGCGGATCGCGTCGCGCTCGCCGTCCCTTGCCGCGGCGGCGAGCTCCTCGGCCATCTTCCTGCGCGACGACAGGAATTCCGGCATGAGGTGCATGAGGCCGGGCTCGATCCACACACGCCCGTCGCCCGGTTCCGCCGCCGCGGCGGATTGCGCCGGGTCCTGCCCGCGCAGCACCGCGAACACCTCTTCGCGCGAGGCGGGCTTGGCCAGGTAGAGATCGAAGCCCGCCCGCAGGCATTGCCGCCGCGTCGCCTCGTCGTCGTGCGCGGAGAAGGCGGCGATGCGGCTGGGCGGCTCGCCGCGTTCGCGCTGCAGCGCGCGGATGCGCTGCGCGGCCTCGATGCCGCCCATCACCGGCATCTCCAGGTCCATGAAGATCACGTCCGGCCGCGACTCGCGCGCCAGCTCCAGCGCCGCCCGCCCGTTGACGGCCGTGCGCACCTGCAGGGGCGGGCTCGGCAGCAGGGTCTTGAGCACGACGATGTTGTATTCGTCGTCGTCCACGGCCAGCACCGACAGGGCCGGCAGCGTGTCGGCGCGCAGCACCGCGTGCGGCGCCGGCGCCGGCCCGCCGGCATGGGAAGGCACCGCCGCGTGCCAGGCCGGCAGCCGCAGCGACAAGGTGGTGCCCTCCGGCCCCGAGGCCATGCGCAGCGCGCCGCGCTGCACCCGCGCCATCAGGCGCGCGGAGTAGGCGCCCAGGCCGGTGCCGCCGGGCTTGCCGTGCGTGGCGTACTTGTCGAAGAAGCGCTCGCGCACCGCCTCGGGCACTTCCCCCGCATTGTGGATGTCCAGCGCCACGCACTCGCCGTTGCCCTCGTCCACGCGCCGCAGGCTGACCCGGACTTCGCCGTCCTCCGGCGAGGCTTCCAGCGCGTTCTTCAGCAGGTTGGCGATGGTGGAATAGCAGAGCAGCTCCTCGCCCTGCGCGTACACCGGCTGCGCCGGGAGCGCGAGCGCCATGCGCAGGTGCTTGGACTCCGCATGCGCCTGCAGCTCGCGGCTGACCGTCTGCACCAGCGCGCCGAGGTCGACCGCCTGGGCGCGCAGGCGGTAGCTGCCCTCCTCCATGCGGAACAGGTCCAGGGACAGGTTGACCATGGACAGCACGCGCAGGGCCGCGCGTTCCATGGTCCCGAGCAGCTCGTCGTCCGCAGGCGACATGGCATGGCGCTCCCGCAGCAGGCGCGGAACCGTGGCGATGCTCGCCAGCGGCGTCTTCAGGTCGTGCCGCGCGATCCGCTCCACCTCCTCGCGCAGCCGGAAGGCCTCGCGCAGGGTCTCGTTCTGGTGCTCCAGCTGCCGCACCAGCGCATCGAGCCGCTCGCGCTGCTCGGCTTCCTTGGCGTGCTGCGTGTCGGCGATGTGCGAGAAGATGTTGGCGAACACCACCAGCAGCACCAGCGTCACGGCCACGCGCGCGGTGAGCTGCGGGCCGATGTGCATCGCCGCCAGCGGGATCGTCATCAGCACCAGCGTGACGTTGAAGACGTTGGCCGTGCGCCGCGGCAGCATGAAGTGGAACAGCAGGATGCCCGGGTACACCCACAGGATGCCGATCCAGCCGTTGTTGTACATGGCCGTCGCCAGCCCGAACAGCGAGGCGGCGAAGATCGCGGTGGGCGGGACCACGGGCAGGCGGCCGCGCGCGATCGCGACGGCATTGGCCAGCAGGAAGCCCACGAAGGTGCTGGTGACGATGCCCAGCACGACCCGGTCCTGGAAGAAGTTGTTGATCGCGAAGGGCCCGAGCAGCAGCGTGCCCGCGACCGAGAGGCCCAGGAAGATCTTCTGGCGGTGCGCCTCGACGAAGCCCGCGGCGAATTCGCGCACCGGCTTGTCGCGGTTGTCCTCGGGCGGCCGCCGTGGCGGCGGCGCGTCGGTCAGGGCCACACTGCGTTCCTCCTCCGCGAGCCATTATGCGGGGTGCTTCGCGCGCCCGCCACACCGCGCCGC
>DASWUI010000719.1:0-6615 GCA_036401715.1 Ramlibacter sp.
CAGCGGCGCCGCGGGAGGCGCGGAGGGAACCACCGCGGGGCCACTCGCGCCCAGCGGCTGCATGGGCACGACGTAGCAGCCCGACACGGCGAGGGCGCAGGCAGTGGCGGCAGCCAGCAGGAGGGCGCGGCTGCGGAGGAAGGCGATCTTCATGGGGATTCCGTGGACCCAAGCACATGCTTGTGCGGCGAATGTGCCGCCGTGCGGCCCTCGCGAGCGCGGGAAACCGTCCCGGCGCCGGCCCAGGCTACCGCGGGTAGCGTCCGGAGATACCGGGCCCGGCGCCGGGGATAATCCGCGGATGAATCCCCTGCTGGCCAAGCTGCAGCCCTATCCCTTCGAGCGCCTGCGGCAACTGTTCGCCGGCGTCACGCCCAGTGCCGCCCACCGGCCCATCAGCCTGGGCATCGGCGAACCCAAGCACCCCACCCCGGCCTTCATCAAGCAGGCGCTGGCCGCGGCGATGGAGATCCCCGGCAGCGACCTCGCCGGCTACCCGCCCACGGCGGGCACGCCGCAACTGCGCGGCGCCTGCGCCGAATGGCTGCAGCGCCGCTACGGCCTGGCGGTGGATGCCGCCACGCAGGTGCTGCCGGTCAACGGCTCGCGCGAGGCGCTGTTCGCTTTCGCGCAGACGGTGATCGATCCCACCCGCCCCGCGGTCGTGGTCTGCCCCAATCCCTTCTACCAGATCTACGAGGGCGCTGCCCTGCTCGCGGGGGCCCAGCCCTTCTACGCACCGAGCGATCCCGCGCGCAACTTCGCCGTCGACTGGGACAGCGTGCCGGAGGCCACCTGGGCGAAGACGCAGCTGCTGTATGTGTGTTCGCCGGGCAATCCGACCGGCGCGGTGATGCCGCTGGACGAATGGCGCAAGCTGTTCGCGCTGCAGGACCGGCACGGTTTCGTGATCGCCTCGGACGAGTGCTACAGCGAGATCTACTTCCGCGACGAACCGCCGCTGGGCGGCCTGGAAGCGGCGGCGAAGCTGGGACGCGCCGACTTCCGGGGGCTGGTGGCCTTCACCAGCCTGTCCAAGCGGAGCAACGTGCCGGGCATGCGCAGCGGCTTCGTCGCCGGCGACGCGCAGCTGCTCAGGCAATTCCTGCTCTATCGCACCTACCACGGCAGCGCCATGAGCCCGGTCGTGCAGGCCGCCAGCATCGCCGCGTGGAAGGACGAGGCGCACGTGGTGGAAAACCGCGAGCTGTACCGCCGCAAGTTCGCCGAGGTCACGCCGGTGCTGGAACGCGTGCTGGACGTGCGCCTGCCCGACGCCGGCTTCTACCTGTGGGCCGGGGTGCGCGGAAGCGACACCGCATTCGCCCGCGACCTGCTGGCTCAATACAATGTGACAGTCCTGCCGGGCAGCTACCTCGCCCGGGAAAGCGGGGGCGCGAACCCCGGCGCGGGCCGGGTGCGGATGGCGCTGGTGGCGGATACCGCCGAGTGCCTCGAAGCCGCCCACCGCATTGCGCAGTTCGTCCAATCAAGCAAGTAGATCCATGACCCAGCAGCTCCAGAAGATCATCGACACCGCGTGGGAAGACCGCGCCAGCCTCTCGCCCACGTCCGCCCCGCAGGAGGTGCGCGACGCGGTGGAGCACGTCCTGGGCGAGCTCGACACGGGCAAGCTGCGCGTGGCCACGCGCGAGGGCGTCGGCAAGTGGACGGTGCACCAGTGGATCAAGAAGGCGGTGCTGCTGTCCTTCCGCCTGAACGACAACGCGATCATCCAGGCCGGCGAGCTCGCCTTCTACGACAAGGTGCCCACCAAGTTCTCGCACCTGTCGCCGCAGGAGCTGGCCGCCACCGGCGTGCGCGTGGTGCCGCCGGCCGTCGCGCGCCGCGGCAGCTTCGTCGCCAGGGGCGCGATCCTCATGCCCAGCTACGTGAACATCGGCGCCTATGTCGACCAGGGCACCATGGTGGACACGTGGGCGACGGTGGGCTCCTGCGCGCAGATCGGCAGGAACGTCCACCTGTCCGGCGGCGTCGGCATCGGCGGCGTGCTGGAGCCGCTGCAGGCGAACCCGACCATCATCGAGGACAACTGCTTCGTCGGCGCGCGCTCGGAGGTGGTGGAAGGCGTGATCGTGGAGGAGAACTCGGTCATTTCGATGGGCGTCTTCATCAGCCAGAGCACCAAGATCTACAACCGCATGACCGGCGAGATCACCTACGGCCGCGTGCCGGCCGGCTCGGTGGTGGTGAGCGGCTCGCTGCCGGCCAAGGACGGCAGCCACAGCCTGTACTGCGCGGTGATCGTCAAGCAGGTCACGGCGGCCACCCGCGAGAAGACCAGCATCAACGAGCTGCTGCGGGACTGATTCGGACATTCGACGGAGAAGCCTGTATGGGGACGATGGAGCGGATCCTGCGCCTGATGGCGGACAAGAAGGCGTCGGACGTCTTCCTGTCGACCAACGCGCCGGCGATGATCAAGATCAACGGCCAGACGCTGCCGATCAACAACCAGCTGCTGCCCGCGGACGCCACGCGCGCCCTGCTGGCCGAAGTGCTGCCCGCCCATCGCATGGACGAACTCGACGCGACCGGCGAGCTGAACATGGCCCATGCCGTGGAAGGCGCGGGCAACTTCCGCTTCTCCGCCATGCGCCAGCGCGGCAGCATCGCGGCGGTGATCCGCTACATCGCCAGCGAGATCCCGCCGCTGTCCACCCTGCAGGTACCCATGATCCTGGGCGACCTGATCATGGAAAAGCGCGGCCTGCTCCTGATGGTGGGCTCCACCGGCGCCGGCAAGAGCACCACGCTGGCCGCGATGATCGACCACCGCAACGAGACGATGACCGGCCACATCCTCACCATCGAGGACCCGGTCGAATTCATCTTCCGCAACAAGAAGAGCGTGGTGAACCAGCGCGAGGTGGGCAGCGACACGCAGTCGCTGCAGACGGCGCTGAAGAACGCGCTGCGGCAGGCGCCCGACGTGATCCTGATCGGCGAAATCCGCGACCGCGAAACCATGTCCGCGGCCATCGCCTATGCGCAGTCGGGCCACCTGTGCCTGGCGACCATGCACGCCAACAACAGCTACCAGGCGCTGAACCGGGTGCTGTCCTTCTACCCGGTGGAAGTGCGCCCGACCATGCTGGGCGACCTGGCCGCGGCGCTGAAGGCCATCGTGTCCCAGCGCCTGCTGCGCACCGTCAGCGGCAGCCGCGCGCCGGCGGTGGAGGTGATGCTCAACACCAAGCTGGTCTCCGAGCTGATCGAGAAGGGCGACTTCTCGGGCGTCAAGGAGGCGATGGAGAAGTCCATGGCCGAGGGCTCGCAGACCTTCGAGCAGGACATCGCCCGCATGATCATGGACGGCATCGTCGACAAGAAGGAAGGCCTGGCCTACGCCGACTCCCCGACCAACCTGCAGTGGCGCCTGCAGAACAGCCAGCAGGACCACGCCAGGTCCCTGGCGAACGAAGGCGACACGGACATCGACCTGGACGACGAGCCGTCGTTCACCGAGATCACCCTCGACGTCAAGCATTGAGGTGGACGGGCGCACTGCACCCGCAGGAATGTCATCCCGGGCGTGACCCGGGATCCACGCGTGGCGGGTCGGCGGCCATCGTGGATTGCGGGTCACGCCCGCAATGCCATGGATGACGCTGGCCGCAGCGTAGACTCACGCCGATGTCCAAGACCCTCCACCTTGCCGAGCAACTGATCGCCCAGCGTTCCGTCACGCCCGAGGACGGGCACTGCCAGGCCCTGATCGCCCAGCGCCTGCAGTCGCTGGGCTTCACCTGCGAGACCATCGTCAGCGGGCCGGCCGACTTCCGCGTCACCAACCTGTGGGCCAAGCGGCCGGGCACCGGCGACCGCACGCTGGTCTTCGCCGGGCACACGGACGTGGTGCCCACCGGCCCGCTGGAGCAATGGACCAGCGATCCCTTCGTCCCCAGCCACCGCGACGGCAAGCTCTACGGCCGCGGCGCCGCGGACATGAAGACTTCGATCGCCGCCTTCACGGTGGCGGTCGAGGAGTTCCTGGCGGCGAACCCGCGGCCGGCCCTGGGCATCGCGCTGCTGCTCACCAGCGACGAAGAAGGCCCGAGCGTCGACGGTACCGTGGTCGTGTGCGAGAAGCTGCGCGAACGCGGCGAGAAGCTGGACTTCTGCATCGTCGGCGAACCCACTTCGGTGGAACGGCTCGGCGACATGATCAAGAACGGCCGGCGCGGCAGCCTCACGGGCAAGCTGACGGTCAAGGGCATCCAGGCCCACATCGCCTATCCCCAGCTCGGGAAGAACCCCATCCACATGGCGCTGCCCGCCCTGCAGGAGCTGGCCACGACCGAGTGGGACCGCGGCAACGACTTCTTCCCGCCCACGAGCTTCCAGGTCAGCAACATCCATGGCGGCACGGGCGCGGGCAACATCATCCCGGGCTCGGTGGTGATCGACTTCAACTTCCGCTTCGCCAGCGTCAGCACCGCGCAGGAACTGCAGCAGCGCGTGCACGCGATCCTGGACCGGCATGCCCTCGAGTACGAGCTGGCCTGGACCGTGGGCGGCCAGCCCTTCCTGACCACGCCCGGCGAACTGGTCGGCGCGGTGCAGGCGGCGATCCGCGGCGTCACCGGCATCGACACGGAGCTGTCCACCACCGGCGGCACCAGCGACGGCCGCTTCATCTCGAAGATCTGCCCGCAGGTGATCGAGTTCGGCCCCATCAACGCCAGCATCCACAAGATCGACGAGCACGTGCGCGTGGCCGACCTCGATCCGCTGAAGGACATCTACCGCGGCGTGCTGGAACACCTGGACCGGCCGTGAAGCTGATCTCGCTGGTGGAGCAACTGGCCGGCGAACTGGCGGCGGCCGGGGTGAGCTATGGCCACGGCACCACGAACGCCTTCGACGAGGCGGCCTGGCTGGTGCTGTGGAAGCTCGGGATCCCGCTCGATGCGCTCGACGAGCATGCGGAGCGCGAGCTGGCGCCCGGGGAGCAGCAGGCCGCGCGCGCGCTGGTGCAGGAACGCATCGCCACGCGCAAGCCCGCCGCCTACCTGACCCGCGAAGCCTGGCTGCAGGGCGTGCCCTTCTACGTGGACGAACGCGCGATCGTGCCGCGCAGCTTCATCGCGGAGCTGCTGGCCGACGGCAGCATCGACCCCTGGCTGTCGGAGAGCACGCGCAAGGTGCTCGACTTGTGCACCGGCAACGGCAGCCTCGCCGTGCTGGCCGCGATGGCCTATCCGGAGGTGGAGGTGGATGCGGCCGACATCTCCGCCGACGCGCTCGCGGTGGCGCGCATCAACGTGGAAAAGCACGGCCTGCAGGAGCGCATCCGGCTCGTGCAGTCGGACGGCCTGGCCGCCCTGCCCGGCCCCTACGATCTGGTCCTGTGCAATCCCCCTTACGTCAACGCGCAGTCCATGGCGCGGCTGCCGGCCGAATACCAGGCCGAGCCGGGGCTCGCGCTGGCCGGGGGCAGCGACGGGATGGACTTCATCCGGGCGCTGCTGCGGGACGCGCCCCCGCGCATGAACGAAGGCGCGGTGCTGGTGCTGGAGATCGGCAACGAGCGCGCGAACTTCGAAGCCGCCTTCCCACGGCTGGAGGCGGTGTGGCTGGAGACGAGTGCGGGGGAGGACCAGGTCCTGCTGCTGACGCGGGAGGCGATCGCGGCGGCTTGACGTCGCGGCACGCGCGGGGCCCCGCCACCCCGGATGCGACAATCCCCCCGTGATCCAGCTCCGCAACGTGACCCTCCGACGGGGCGCGAAAGTCCTCCTCGACGGCGTCACCGTCACCATCAATCCCGGCGAAAAGGTCGGCCTCGTCGGCCGCAACGGCGCCGGCAAGTCCACCCTGTTCGCGCTGCTCAATGGCAGCCTGCACGAAGACGCCGGCGACTTCTCCATCCCGGCGCAGTGGCGCCTGGCGCAGGTCGCGCAGAACATGCCGGAAAGCGACGAGCCGGCCACCGGCTTCGTGCTCGACGGCGACACCCGACTGGTCGCCCTGCGCGAGGAACTGGCGCAGGCGGAGGCGGCGGGCGACGGCATCGCGATCGCCCACGCGCACTCGGACCTGGCCGACGCCGGCGCGCACGACGCCGGGCCGCGGGCGCAGGCGCTGCTGCTGGGGCTGGGCTTCCGGCCGGACGAACTGGAGCGGCCGGTCAACAGCTTCTCCGGCGGCTGGCGCATGCGGCTGCAGCTCGCGCGGGCGCTGATGTGCCCGTCCGACCTGCTGCTGCTGGACGAGCCCACCAACCACCTGGATCTCGACGCGCTGGTGTGGCTGGAAGGCTGGCTCCAGCGCTATGCCGGCACGCTCGTGGTGATCAGCCACGACCGCGAGTTCCTCGACGCGGTGACCAGCGTGACGCTGCACATCGAGAAGCAGCAGCTCACCCGCTACGGCGGCAATTACAGCGCCTTCGAGGACATGCACGCCGAGCAGATGGCGCTGCAGCAGGCGGCGTACTCCAAGCAGAAGGAGAAGATCGCCCACCTGCAGAAGTTCATCGATCGCTTCAAGGCGAAGGCGACCAAGGCGAAGCAGGCCCAGAGCCGGGTCAAGGCGCTGGAGCGCATGGAGAAGATCGCGCCGGTGCTGGCCAACGCGGAGTTCACCTTC
>DASWUI010000720.1:0-2318 GCA_036401715.1 Ramlibacter sp.
AGGGCTCGATCTGCTTGAGCAGCGCGTCGGTCAGTTCCTTGCCGGTGCACACCGGAATGGCCGGGATGTCGTAGATGGGCTTGTCCGGGTACAGCTCGATCGGCTGGCCGCCAGGGTAGGCGAGCGAGTCGATCACGTGCGCCTTGATCTCCAGCAGGCCCAGCTCGAACACCTGGAACAGGCCCACGGGGCCGGCACCGAGGATGACCGCGTCGGTCTCGATCGGGCCGTCGTGGGCGGCTGCGGTCTTGATCACTTCTTGGTTCAGTTGAGGTTCCATATTCCCTTACTTGACCAGCTCGGACAGCTTGCCCGGCTTGTCCTTCCATTCCTCGGCGTCGGGCAGCGCCGGCTTGCGCTTGGTGATGCTCTTCCAGCCCGGCGCGTGCGACAGGTCGGCGTTCAGCTTGATGAAGGCGACCTGGTCCGCCGGGACGTCTTCCTCCGCGTAGATCGCGTTGACCGGGCACTCGGGAATGCAGACGGCGCAGTCGATGCACTCGTCCGGGTCGATCACGAGCATGTTCGGGCCTTCGCGGAAGCAGTCCACGGGGCAGACATCCACGCAGTCGGTGTACTTGCAGCGGATACAGGTTTCGGTGACGACGTGGGTCATTGTTGTGCCGAGGATCGGGGAAACCCTCGATTTTATTTGGTTTTTGTACTGCGCTTCCCCTGCGGGCCTATGCCGCGCAGGGTTTGATCCAGATCAAAGAACCAGGACCGCCCCCGAGGTCTTGTGGCTGGCGGTGTCCACCAGCACCAGCGATCCCAGTGCGCGCGAGCGCCCGTGCGGCAGGGTGGCCAGGGGCTCCTGCAGCAGCAGCTCCACGTGGCCGATCCCGTTCGGCTCCAGGTGGTCGGCGTCCTGTTCGGCCAGCGAGTTCACGTCCAGCTTGTGCACTATCCGCTTCACCTTGGCCTTCACCCACCGGTGTCCGTGTAGCGCCCAGTACACGCGCCCGGCGACGAGCGGTTCGTCGTCGAGCCACGCAAGCGTGGCGGAAAGCTCACGCGACGGCACGAAGGCATCGGTCGCCAGCAGCCAGTCGCCGCGCGAAACGTCCACTTCGCGGTCCAGGACGATGCCGGCGCCGTGGCGCGCGGCGACGGTGCCGGGCTGCCGCACGTGGTCGAGGACCTGCGCCACCCTGGCGGCCTGGCCGCCGGGGAACACGGTGACTTCCTGGCCCGGCTGCACGCTGCCGGTGGCGACACGGCCCCAGAACACGCGGCGTCCCTGGGACGTATCGGCGGACGAGGAGAACTTCTCCACCCACTGCACCGGGAACGCGAAGGCCTCGCCGGTTTCCGCCGGGGTCACGTCCAGCCGTTCCAGCAGCGCGAGCAGCGACAGGCCTTCGTAGCAGCACCAGCCCGGCCGGGCTTCGACGACGTTGAAGCCCTTCAGCGCGGAGATCGGCACCACGCCGCGCGCGGGGATGCCCGCAGCCTGCGTGAACTTCTCCAGGGCGCCGCGGATGTTCGTGTAGGCGACCGTGGCGTCTTCCACGGCATCCAGCTTGTTCACCGCGAACACGATCGAGGGCACGCGCAGCAGGTTGGCCAGCAGGGTGTGGCGCCGCGTCTGCGGCAACAGCTCCAGGCCGGGGTTCTGCCACTTCAGCTTGGTGGCGTCCACCAGCACCACGGCGGCATCGGCGCTGGAGGCGGCCGTCACCATGTTGCGCGTGTACTGCTCGTGCCCGGGCGCGTCGCCGATGATGAACTTGCGCGCCGGCGTGGCGAAGTAGCGGTAGGCCACGTCGATCGTGATGCCCTGTTCGCGCTCGGCCGACAGGCCGTCGGTCAGCAGCGCCAGGTCGGCCTCGCCCGAGCGGGAGACGGACGCGAGCTGGTCCTGCAGCACCGCGCGGCTGTCCACCAGCAGGCGGCCGATCAGCGTGCTCTTGCCGTCGTCGACGGAGCCGCACGTGATGAAGCGCAGAGCCGCGTCGTGGTCGGTGGCGATGGCGGTGGTCATCAGAAATACCCGTCCTTCTTGCGCTTTTCCATGGAGGCGTCGGAGGTCTTGTCGTCCATGCGCGTGGCGCCGCGCTCGCTGACCTCGGCCAGCAGCGTTTCGGCCACCACTTCGGCGGCGTTGGCGGCGGGGCTCGCCACCGGGCAAGTGCAGGTGATGTCGCCGACCGTGCGGAAGCGCACCGTGCGGGTGACGACCTGCTCGCCGTCCCTGGGCGGCGTGATGTCGGTGACGGGCACCAGCAGGCCGCGGCGCTCGATCACCCGGCGCTGGTGGGCGTAGTAGATCGAGGGCAGGGCGATGCCCTCGCGCTCGATGTACTGCCACACGTCCA
>DASWUI010000721.1:0-4020 GCA_036401715.1 Ramlibacter sp.
GGCGCACGAACTGCGCAATCCGCTGGCGCCCATCGTCAACAGCCTCGCGCTCCTCGGACGCGCGGAGGACCCGGCGCGCATGATCCCGCAGGCGCTGAGCGTCATGCAGCGCCAGACGAAGCACCTCACGCGGCTGGTGGACGACCTGCTGGACCTGGCGCGCATCAACTCCGGCAAGATCGAGCTGCGCCGCGAGCTGGTGGACCTGCGCGAGGCGGTGCGCGCCGCGGTGGAGAGCTGCCAGCCCCTGATCGACCGCCGCCGCCATTCGCTGGTCGTGGAACTCCCGGGCGAGCCGGCGCGCGTCTCGGGCGACCCGGTGCGCCTCACGCAGATCTTCGCGAACCTGCTCAATAACGCGGCGAAGTACACGCCGGAGCAGGGACGCATCTCGGTGAAGATGACGGTGAACGACGGCGCCGTGGAGGTGTGCGTGGCCGACACCGGCGTGGGCATCCCGCCCGAACTGCTGCCGCGGATGTTCGAGCTGTTCACGCAGGCCTCGCGCAGCCACCAGGTGGAACAGCAGGGCCTGGGCATCGGCCTGTTCCTGGTCAAGGGCCTCGTGCAGATGCACGAGGGCCGCATCGCCGCGGACAGCCCCGGCGCCGGCCAGGGCAGCCGCTTCACCGTGTCGCTGCCGCTCGCAAGCGGCACCGGCGCCGGCGCCGATGCGCCGCGCACCGCCGCCGATTCAGGCGTTGGCAAGAAGGTGCTGGTGGTCGACGACAACCCCGACGCGGCGGAGACGCTGTCGCAGCTGCTGCAGTTGCTGGGGCACGAGCCCCGCACGGCGGGCGACGGCGCCGCGGCACTGGAATGCTTCGACGAATTCCAGCCCGACGTGGTCCTCCTGGACATCGGCCTGCCCGGAATGGACGGCTACGAAGTCGCGCGGCGGCTGCGCACCCGCGGCGGCGCCGTGCGGCTGGTGGCCCTCACCGGCTGGGGCCAGGCCGACGACAAGCGGCGCGCCGCCGAGGCGGGCTTCGACACCCACTGGACCAAGCCGGTCGATCCCGCGAAGCTGGGCGAGATCTAGCAGGCCGCGCCGGCCGAGCCCCGCGCTAGGTGTTTCCCACAGTCGTTGCATTTGTTCCAATCCATATACTGGTGTTGCGGATTCGCGTCCGCGCGACGAGTGAGACTTTTCTTCAGTACTCCTTGCCCCCCGCTGGGGGGCTTTTTCTTTGGGGAGCCCGTTCGCGCCTGCCCGAAGCGGCCTCCCGCAGGAGGCGCTGGAAGTTCGGGCACTCACCGTGGCTGGGCGCCGGACACGCGGCGGCGTGGCGCAGGCTCCTGCTCATGACCTTCAGGCGTCGGACCATGCCGTCGATCTCGTCGGCCTTGGCAGCGAGCATGCGGCGGTCGATGCTGGGCTTGCCATCGGGCGAGAACATGGAGCCGATCTCGTCCAGCGAGAAGCCGGCGCTCTGGCCCAGCGCGATCAGCGCGAGCTGGTCCAGCACGGCCGGATCGAAGCGGCGGCGCAGGCCCTGGCGGCCGACGGGGGCGATCAGGCCCTTCTGCTCGTAGTAGCGCAGCGTGGAGGCGGCCAGGCCGGATCGCCTGGCGACTTCGGCGATGTCCATCGAAACCCCTTGACTTGAAGTCGACTTGAACGCCTATCGTGGGCGCACCTCGAAGATCCGTCAACCAAGGAAAGGACCATGCAGCACACCCTGGACACCTTCGCGGCGCGCATCCGCGCCGTCCTCGCGCGCGAAGACAACCCCGCCGGCCGGGACAAGGTCGCGGCCATCCTGCGCGAGGCGCTGGCGGACCGCGCCTTCGTGGAAAGCCTGTTCGACCCCGCCTCTCCAGCGCGCAAGGTGGTCCACGAGGACCCACGGCTGGGTTTCTGCATCGTGGCGCATCGCTACACGGACGCCGGCGACGGCCCGCCGCACGACCATGGCCCGTCGTGGGCGATCTACGGGCAGGCCGACGGCGAGTCCCTCATGAGCGACTGGGCCCCGGTGGAGGCGGCCTCGGCCGGCCGCCCCGGCAAGGCGCGCAAGCTGCGCGAATACACGCTCGCGCCCGGCGCCGCGCACGTGTACAACGAGGGCGACGTGCACGCTCCCAGCCGCGCCGGCCCGGCACGCCTGATCCGCATCGAAGGAACCAACCTGGAGCGTGTGGCTCGCGGCAGGTACGAGCCGGTGGGCGAGTGAGCGCGCGGCCCCGCCCTAGCGTCCCTCCTCGCGCAGCCGCAGGTGATCCTCGAACACCTCCGTGGCCGACCGATGGTGGGTGTCCTTCTTCATGTGCGGCAAGCTCCGGTGCGGTTCCTGGAACGGCTAGTGCTCGGCCCGGCTGAACAGCCAGATGCAGCGCTCCTGCAGCCGGCCCAGCGCGGCCGCGTGGCCGCGCAGGCAGTCCTGCATCCTCGGGGCAGAGGCCGGAAGGTCCGCGCCGACCTTCCACAAGCAGTGGACGAGCTCCGTGTGCGCGATGAGGAGCGCCACCCAGGGGACCGACAGCTGCGGGATCGATGCGCAGTGCAGCCGCATCACGTCGACGGACCGGCTCACCTGTTCGTACAGGTCCGCGTCGTACCACGTTCGCACCATCTCCCGGCATTCGGCTTCGTACTCTTCCAGCCGCGCCGCCAGCTGGAAAGCCACGACCTCCAGCGCAGCGCGATCGTTCGCAGCCATGGGTGTGCCTCCCTGTCACGCCAGTCTAGCCAGCCCGGGGCGGGCTCCCTGTAGGCCAAATCAGTCAGGAAGCGGAAACGCGCGGCGGCGCCTCCCCGGCGCAGGCGGCGAGGCGTTCGTGCTCGGACCTCAGCACCGAGATGCTGTGCTCCAGCACGCGGTACGCGGCAGCCGAGTCGGGGTGCCAGTGCACGGCCGCTTCGCGCAGCTTCGCCTCCAGGCCGGGCAGCGCGCAGGCGAGCAGCACGAGGGCGTGGCGAACGGCAACGGGATCGTTCACGGGGCGATGGCGTGGAACCGATGCAGCCATGGTGGCCCGGCGCGCCAGGAAAGCTGTAGGCGAACCGGAGAAGCGACGACAGTCTCGCCCTGCGCCGAGCGCGGTGAACGCGGCCTTGACCGGCAGCCGCCGATCAACCTTGCCCACACCGGGGCACCCGCAAGGCCTCACACTTGCGTGCATGGAGTCCGCCGGCACCCCCCTCTTCCGTTTCGACAACAGCTTCGCGCGGGACCTGCCGGGCTTCTACCTGCCGTGGAAGCCCGCCGAGGTCGCGTCGCCGAAGCTGCTGTTCCTCAACCGGCCGCTCGCCGAGGAGCTGGGACTGGATCCCGCAGCGCTGCTGGGCGAGGCGGGCGCCGCGATCTTCGCGGGCAACGCCGTCCCCGAAGGTGCCGAGCCGCTGGCGCAGGCGTATGCCGGCCACCAGTTCGGGGGCTTCTCGCCGCAGCTGGGCGACGGGCGGGCGCTGATCCTCGGGGAGGTCCTCGACCGGGAGGGCCGCCGCCGCGACATCGCCTTCAAGGGCTCCGGCCGCACGCCGTTCTCGCGCGGCGGCGACGGCAAGGCCGCGGTGGGACCGATGCTGCGCGAAGTGCTCATCGGCGAAGCCATGCATGCGCTGGGCATCCCCACGACGCGCGCGCTGGCCGTCGCGGCGACGGGCGAGCCGGTGGTGCGCGAGCAGATCCTGCCCGGCGCGGTGCTGACGCGCGTCGCCGCCAGCCACCTGCGCGTGGGCACCTTCCAGTTCTTCGCGGCCCGCCAGGAGGTCGACAAGCTGCGCCAGCTGGCCGAATACGCCATCGCGCGCCATGACCCGGACCTGGCCGGCGCGCCGGACCGCTACCTCGCGCTGCTGCGGCGCGTGGTGCAGCGGCAGGCCGCGCTGGTTGCGCAGTGGATGAACGTCGGCTTCATCCACGGCGTGATGAACACCGACAACATGACGATCTCGGGCGAGACCATCGACTACGGTCCCTGCGCCTTCATGGAGGCCTACGACCCGCGGGCCGTGTTCAGCTCGATCGACCATGGCGGACGCTACGCCTACGGCAACCAGCCGGTGATGGCGCA
>DASWUI010000722.1:0-3081 GCA_036401715.1 Ramlibacter sp.
GGTCGGGCTGCGCGACGCGCACCCCCGACACAACGAAAAAGGGCCCCGCAGGGCCCTGTCTCCGGAGGAAAGCGGCCTATTCGTCGCCCGCCGTCATCCCCAGCAGCGCCAGCAGGCTCTGGAACACGTTGAAGATGTCCAGGTACAGCGCCAGCGTCGCGCTGATGTAGTTGGTCTCGCCGCCGTCGATGATCTGCTTGAGGTCGTACAGCATGTACAGGCTGAAGATGCCGATCGCCAGGGTGCTGATCACCATCATGCCGATGCCGGAGCCGACGAACACGTTGATGATCGCGCCGACCACGATCACCAGCGCGCCGGCGAACAGCCACTTGCCCATGCCCGAGATGTCGCGCTTGATCACCGTCGACAGCGTCGCCATCACGAAGAACACCGCCGCCGTGCCGCCGAAGGCCGTCATCACCAGGCCCGTGCCGTTCTTGAAGCCCAGCACCATCGCGATCAGGCGCGACAGCATGAGGCCCATGAAGAAGGTGAAGGCCAGCAGCACGCCGACGCCCGCCGCCGAATCCTTGGTCTTCTGGATCGCGTAGAGGAAGCCGAAGGCGCCGCCCAGGAAGACGATCAGGCCCAGCCCGCCGGTCAGGCCGCGGGTGATGCCGGTCGCCACGCCCACCCAGGCCCCGAGCACCGTGGGGATGAGGCTCAGCGCCAGCAGCCAGTAGGTGTTGCGCAGGACCTTGTTGCGCTGCTCGGGCGTCGTGACCGCGCCGTAGCCGTCGTAAGTGGAAACAGTCTGGATCCGGTCGTTCACTTCAGCTCTCCTGTGCCTTGACGGCCGTTAGATGGGCGCATTCTAGGTGGGTTCCCGGCGGGTCCCGCAAGCGCCGTCCGGCGAGCGGCTATGCTCGCTGCCTCGCCGCATTTG
Source organism: Ramlibacter sp. (assembly GCA_036401715.1). Lineage (GTDB taxonomy): Bacteria > Pseudomonadota > Gammaproteobacteria > Burkholderiales > Burkholderiaceae_C > Ramlibacter. The sequence continues at coordinate 890 of DASWUI010000722.1, forward strand.
TATCAAGAACCATTCCCATGAAGACCAGATCTGTGCTCGAACTTGCCGATATCAAGGCCATCGCCGCCGCCGCCGAGGCGGAGGCGCTCGCGAACAAGTGGGCGGTGAGCATCGCCATCGTCGACGAAGGCGGCCACCTCCTGTGGCTGCAGCGCCTGGATGGCGCCGCCCCCATCTCGGCCCAGATCGCCCCCGCCAAGGCCCAGACGGCCGCCCTGGGCCGCCGCGAAAGCCGTCTCTACGAAGAGGTGATCAACGGCGGCCGCGTGTCCTTCCTGAGCGCGCCCGGCCTGCACGGGCTGCTGGAAGGCGGCGTGCCGGTCATGAAGGACGGCCAGTGCATCGGCGCCGTCGGGGTGAGCGGCGTGAAATCGACGGAAGATGCCCAGATCGCCCGCGCGGGCATCGCCGCCCTCGGCCTCTGACCCGTCATTCCCGCGCAGGCGGGATCCAGCGCCTCCAGCGTCGCCGCGTCGGGAGGCCTTGGGTGCCCGCCTGCGCGGGGACGGCGTTGCCCCTCACTTCGTGAGGATCAGCTTGCCCAGCCGGGTGGCCTGCAGGCGGTACACCTCGCCGTTGTGGGAGATCTCCACCAGCTTGCGGCCCCGCAGCAGCGCTTCGCTCGGCAGGGGCGCGGGCCGGCGCTCGTCCGGGCTGCCGGCGCAGCGCGACGGATGCGCCTGCGTGGAGCGGCTCTCGTGCGCGTTGCCGCTCATGGCGCCTTGGGCTCGGTGACGAAGCCGATCTTGCGCAGCCCCGAGCGCTGCGCCGCTGCCAGCGCCTGCGCGATGCGTTCGTAGCGTGCCTCCCTGTCGCCGCGCAGGTGCAGCTCCGGCTGAGGCTCGCGCCTCGCCTCGGCGGCCAGGCGCGGCAGCAGGTCGGCTTCGGCGACCGGTTGCTCGTTCCAGAAATACCGGCCCTGCGCGTCCACCGACAGGCGGATCGTCTCCGGCTTCGCGTCCTGCGGCGTGCTGGCGGCGCGCGGCAGGTCGATGTTCACCGAGTGCTTCATCACCGGGACCGTGATGATGAAGATGATCAGCAGCACCAGCATGACGTCCACCAGCGGCGTCATGTTGATCTCGTTCATCACCTCGTCGGTGTCGTCCTGCGTGCCGAAGGCCATGCTCACGCCCCTTTCTTCATCGCCACCACCTTGGCGGCGCCGGCGCTGGCCACGCGCGAGCCGGTGACGAAGTAGGCGTGCAGGTCGTAGGCGAAGCGGTTGAGCTTGTTGATGACGCCCTTGTTGCCGCGCACCAGCGCGTTGTAGCCCAGCACGGCGGGGATGGCGACCGCCAGGCCCAGCGCGGTCATCACCAGCGCCTCGCCGATCGGCCCGGCCACCTTGTCGATGGTCGCCTGGCCGGCCGCGCTGATGGAGAGCAGCGCGTGGTAGATGCCCCAGACGGTGCCGAACAGGCCCACGAAGGGCGCCGTCGAGCCCACGGAGGCGAGCACGGCCAGGCCGGATTGCATGCGGGCGGTGGAGTCGTCGATCGAATTGCGCAAGGTGCGCGTGAGCCACTCGCTGGCGTCCAGCGAGTCGTGCAGCTGCGGCTGCGCGTTGTGGTGCGCCGCCGCTTCGCGGCCTTCCAGGGCGAGCGCGCGGAACGGGTTGGCGGGATCGGTGCCGAGCTTGTTGAGCCCGTCGGCGAAGTCGGCCGCGTGCCAGAAGCTCTCGATCTGGCGCGCCTGCCGCAGGAAACGGCGCAGGTCCAGCGCCTTCACGATGATCACCATCCAGGAGGCGAGCGACATGCCGAGCAGGAGCAGCGCGACGCCGCGCGTGACGATGTCGCCCTGGGCCCAGAGGTGCGCGAGCCCGAAGTCGTTGTTGTTCATGTTGCTGTCAGTCCTTCTTGATTTCCCACTTGATCGGCACGTTCACCCACATCGCTTCCGGCACGCCGCCGCGCTTGCCGGGCACGTAGCGCCAGCTGCGCGCGGTGGCTTCGGCCGCCTGGTCCAGGCGCGCGAAGCCGCTGGATTTCGCCACCTGCGTCTCGAGCGCGCGGCCGTCGGGGCCGATCAGCACCCGCACGACCGTGGTGCCTTCCTCGCCGAGACGGAAGCTCATGCGCGGATAGGCGGGCGGCGGGTTCTGCAGGTAGTCGGCGTCCGTGATGGGCAGTTCGAGCCGCGGCGCGGGAGCGGGTGCCGGCGCGGGCGCCGTGGGGGCGGCGGTCATG
>DASWUI010000723.1:0-3481 GCA_036401715.1 Ramlibacter sp.
AGCAGTTCGGCGGCCCCGGCTGGACGGCGGTGCAGAAGCACCTGTTCGAGGAAGAGCTCGCGCTGGCGGGCGCGCCGCGCATCGTGCCCTTCGGCCCGGTGATGGTGGCGCCCGTGATCATGGCCTTCGGCTCGCCCGAGCAGCAGAAGCGCTTCCTTCCCGGCATCGCCAGCGGTGAAGTGTGGTGGAGCCAGGGCTACAGCGAGCCGGGCTCCGGCTCCGACCTCGCGTCGCTCAAGTGCCGCGCCGAACGCCGCGGCGACAAGTACGTCGTCAACGGCCAGAAGACCTGGACCACCCTCGCGCAGTACGGCGACTGGATCTTCTGCCTGGTGCGCACCTCCACCGAGGGCAAGCCCCAGACCGGCATCTCCTTCCTGCTGATCGACATGAAGTCGCCCGGGGTCACCGTGCGGCCGATCATCATGCTGGACGGCGGCCACGAGGTGAACGAGGTGTTCTTCGACAACGTCGAGGTGCCCGCGGAAAACCTGATCGGCGAGGAGAACAAGGGCTGGACCTATGCCAAGCACCTGCTGTCGCACGAGCGCACCAACATCGCCGACGTGAACCGGGCCAAGCGCGAGCTCGAACGCCTCAAGCGCATCGCCAAGAGCGAGGGTGTCTACGGCGACCAGCGCTTCCGCGACGAAGTGGCGAAGCTGGAGGTGGACGTGGTGGCCCTCGAAATGCTGGTGCTGCGCGTTCTCTCCGCCGAGAAGTCCGGCAAGAACCCGCTGGACATCGCGGGGCTGCTGAAGATCAAGGGCAGCGAGATCCAGCAGCGCTACACGGAACTGATGATGCTGGCCGCCGGCCCCTACGCGCTGCCCTTCGTCAAGGAAGCGATGGAAGCGGGCTACCAGGGCGAGTACGTGGGCGCCGCCTACCTCGCGCCGCTGGCCGCCAGCTACTTCAACATGCGCAAGACCACCATCTACGGCGGATCGAACGAAGTGCAGCGCAACATCGTCGCCCAGACCGTGCTCGGCTGAAGCAGCGCCAGGAGAACAGAATGGATTTCAACTTCACCGACGACCAGGAACAGCTGCGCGACGCCGTGCGCAAGTGGGTCGACCGCAGCTACGGCTTCGAGCGCCGCCGCGGCATCACCAAGGCGGGCGGATTCGACCGTGCGGCCTACCAGGAACTCGCCGAGCTCGGCCTCGCGGGCCTGTATGCCTCGGAGGACCACGGCGGCATGGCCATGGGCCCGGTCGAGGCCATGGTGGTGATGGAGGAACTGGGCCGCGGCATCGTGCTGGAACCCCTGGGCCAGACGCTGGTCACCAGCGGGCTGCTCGGCGCCTACGCGCCCGAGGCGCTGAAGGCGCAGTGGCTGCCGAAGATCGCCTCCGGCGAGGCCCTGGTCGTGCTCGCCCACCAGGAGCGCAAGGCGCGCTACCGCCTGGACCAGTGCGAGGCGACCGCATCGCAGGCCGGCGGCCAGTGGAAGCTCTCCGGCGACAAGAGCATCGTGCCCGCGGGCGACCAGGCCGATGCCTTCATCGTGCCGGCCAAGGCCAACGGCAAGATCGGGCTGTTCCTGGTGGAGCGGCAGACGCAGGGCGTGAGCACGCGCGGCTATCCGACCATGGACGGCGCCCGCGCCGCGGAAGTCAGCCTGCGCGACGCCACCGGCACGCTGGTGGCGCAGGACGGCCTCACGGCCCTGGAGCACGCGGTGGACATCGGCATCGCCTGCACCTGCGCCGAAGCCGTGGGCGTGATCGACCGCACGATGCAGCTGACCGCCGAATACCTGAACACGCGCAAGCAGTTCGGCGTGACCCTGGCGACCTTCCAGGCGCTGCGCCACCGCATGGCGGACATGAAGATGCAGCAGGAGCTGGCCCGCTCCATGAGCTATTACGCGTCGCTCAAGCTCAATGCGCCGGCGGACGAGCGCCGCCGCGCCATGGCCCGCGCCAAGTACCAGCTGGGCGTGGCGATGCGCTTCGTCGGCCAGAATTCGGTGCAGCTGCACGGCGGCATCGGCGTGACGGACGAATACGTGGGCAGCCACTACTTCAAGAAGCTCACGCAGCTGGAACTGGCCTTCGGGGACACGCTGCACCACCTGGGCGAAGTGTCCGAAAGGATGCAGGACACCGCGGGCGTCTTCGCCTGACGGGGACAACCCGGTAAACGCCCGCCGCCCAGCGGGCGTTTTCATTTCCAGGAGACCAGGACCATGACGACCCGCCGCCGCTTCCTCGCCCTCTCCGGCGCGCTCCTCACCACCGCCTGTGCCACCGGCCCTTCCATGATCGCGCATCCGCCCATCGTCTTCGTCCACGGCAACGGGGACACCGCCGCCCTGTGGCAGACCACGATCTGGCGCTTCGAATCCAACGGCTGGCCGCGCGAGCGCCTGCACGCGATCGACGTGCCGTATCCGCTCGCCCGCGACGACGACACGCGGCCGCAGCCCGGCCGCACTTCGAGCGCGGAGCACATGGCCTTCCTCGCCACCGAGGTCGACAAGGTGCTGCAGGCGACCGGCGCGAAGCAGGTGGTCCTGGTCGGCAATTCGCGCGGCGGGTATGCGATCCGCAACTACATCCAGAACGGCGGCGGGGCGGCGAAGGTGAGCCACGCCATCCTGGGCGGCGTCCCCAACCACGGCGTCTGGAACGTGCCGGGCCGCGCGCCGGGCAGCGAATTCGCGGGCAACGGGCCCTTCCTGCAGTCGCTCAACGCGCCCAAGAACGCGGCCGGCGACGAAGTCACGGGCCCCGTGAAATGGCTCACCCTGCGCTCGGACAGCAACGACAAGTACGCGCAGCCCACCGGGCAGTGGATCGGCGACCGCAACCTGCAGACCGGCGTCACCTACGAGGGCCCGGCGCTCAAGGGCGCGACCAACGTGGTCCTGCCGCGGGTGGACCATCGGGAAACCTCGTTCTCGCCGGCCGCCTTCGAGGCGACCTACCGCTTCATCACCGGCCAGGCGCCGGCCACGCTTGCGATCGTGCCCGAGGAGCGCATCGTGCTGGCCGGCAAGGTGACGGGTTCGGGCGTGTCGTCGACCGATCCCGCCAGCGGCAACTTCCAGAACAACCTGCCGCTTCGCGGCGCGCGCCTGGTGGTGTACGAGACCGACCCGGCGACCGGCGAACGCCGCGGAGGCGCGGTCCTGGACGAGCCGATCGGCGCCGGCGGCCGCTGGTCGTTCGAGGCGCGGCGCGACACGCCTTACGAATTCATGGTGGCCGCGCCGGGCTATGCCACCACGCACATCTACCGCAGCCCGTTCCCGCGTTCCAGCAGCGTCATCAACCTGCGGCCGGAACGAATTCCCGAAGCGGACCGGGCGGGCCCCGCGCTGGTCATCATGACCCGCCCGCGCGGCTATTTCGACCCCGGCCGCGACCGCATGTCCTTCGACGGCCAGAGCCCGCCGCCGGGGGCGCTGCCGGGTGCGGGCGTTTCCAGCTCGCGCATCAAGCCGGCCGGGCCGCAGCGGGCGGTGGTGGCG
>DASWUI010000724.1:0-3003 GCA_036401715.1 Ramlibacter sp.
GGGCCGGGACGACGACCGCCGCCGTTGGTAAAGACGCGAAGCGCAACGGTCGCTCACGTCCGTTCAGCAAGCGTTCACGAGTCCCCGCCTAAGCTCCCCATTACAACGAACCCAGGAGTCCTTCAATGAAACGCATCGCCCTTCTCGCCCTCCTCGCCACCGGCACGGTCGCCGTCCAGGCCCAGAGCTTCGTCGACCGCGCCCGCGTGCAGGACGTGCAGCCGCAGTACGAGACCGTGCAGGTCCCGCGCCAGGAGTGCACCAGCCAGTTCGTGCAGGAATCGCATCCCGTCGCCGGTGAGCGCGGCTACAGCGGCGCCATCATCGGCGGCGTGGCCGGCGGCATCCTGGGCAACCAGGTCGGCAAGGGCAGCGGCCGCGATGCCGCCACCGCCGCCGGCGCCATCGTGGGCGCCATCACCGGCGACCGGCTGCAGAACAACCAGCCGCAGGGCTACGTGACGCAGCCGCGCGAAGTGCGCAGCTGCCGCACCGTCCACGACGTGCAGCAGCGCCTGGCCGGCTACCGCGTGACCTACGAATACCGCGGCCAGGAATACACCACCGTCACCCGCGAGCAGCCGGGCCGCACCCTGCCCGTTCGCGGGTCCGTCACCCCGCTCGAGGAGCGGGAGTACGATCGCCGTCACTGATAGAGGAAACCGTCCGCCGTGAAGACCCCCCGCAAACTCATCTGCGCCCTGCTGCTCGCGCTGGCCGGCCTGCCCGCCTGGGCGGCCGCGACCCGCGACGAAGCCGCGGCGGTGGCCCAGCGCGAGACGGGGGGCCGCGTGCTGGCGGTGGAGCTTGCCGACACCGGCGGCGGCGCCGTCTGGCGCGTCAAGGTGGTCACCCCGCGCGGCGAGGTCCGCATCATCATGGTGGAAGTCACCGGCGCGGGCGACGGCCGGGGCCGGGGTCGCGGCGGCGACGGTGACGGCCGGGGACGCGGCCGCGGCGGGCGCGACTTCTGAACGGGAAGCACGGGCCGCCATGCGCCTCCTCGTGATCGAAGACGACGCCGCGCTGCGCCTGGGCCTGGCACTGCAGCTGGAAAAGGAAGGCTATCGGGTCGACCAGGCGAAGGACGGCGAGGAAGGCCTGTTCCTCGCGCGTGAGTACCCCTTCGACCTGGCGATCGTCGACCTCGGCCTGCCCAAGCTCAGTGGCCTCACCATCGTGCAGCGGCTGCGGCAGGAGGGCAAGACCATGCCCCTGCTGATCCTCACCGCGCGCGGCAGCTGGCAGGACAAGGTGAGCGGCCTGGAGGCCGGTGCCGACGACTACGTGGTCAAGCCCTTCGAATACCCGGAACTGGCCGCGCGCGTGAAGGCGCTGCTGCGCCGCTCGATGAAGGCCGCCAGCGAGGTCATGAGCTTCGGCCCCATCACCATCGACTTCTCCTCGCAGAAGGTGCAGCTCGATGGCGAGCCGCTGGAGCTCACCGCCTTCGAATACCGCATGCTCGAATTCCTGGTGCGCGAGCGCGCGCGCATCGTGCCCAAGCAGGAGCTGGCCGACTACCTCTACCCGCACGGGGAGGACCGCGACAGCAACGTGCTGGAGGTGCTGATGGGCCGGCTGCGCCGCAAGCTGGACCCGGACGGCAAGCTCGCGCCCATCGAGACGGTGCGCGGGCGGGGTTACCGCTTCACCCTGGGATGACGCCCGGATATTCGATCCGGGCCAGACTCCTCCTCGGCGCCGCGCTGGTGCTGGTGGCCTTCATGGCCGGCGCCGGCCTGGCCGTGCAGCGCGCGCATGCCGACAGCGTGCGCGCCGTGCATTTCGGGCGGCTGCAAAGCACCATCTACCTGCTGTTGGCGCGCGCCGAGCTCGATGCCGGCGGCGCGCTGGTCATGCCCTTCGGGTTCGCCGAGCCGCGGCTGTCGCTGCCGCAGTCGGGGCTGTACGCCAGCATCTACAACGTCAACCGCAACGAGCAGTGGCGCTCGCCGTCCACCCTCAACATCGACCCGCCGTTCCGGCGCGAGGCCGTGCAGACCGGGCAGTGGCGCAACGAGGTCATCGAGGGCCCGGACCGCTCCTGGCTGGCGGTCAGCTACGGCGTGAACTGGGCCACCGGGCGCAACGCGGCGCCGCTGGTGCTGTCGGTGCTGGAGGACCGCGGCGAGTTCGACCGCGAGATCGCGGTGTTCGCGCGCACGCTGTGGGCCTGGCTCGGCGGCGCCGGCCTGCTGCTGCTGCTGGCGCAGACGCTGCTGCTGCAATGGGGGCTGGCGCCTCTGCGGCGGGTGGCCGGCGAGATCGGCCGCATCGAGAGCGGGCAGCAGGCGCGCATCGAGGGACGCTACCCGACCGAGATCTCCCCGCTGACCGACAACCTCAACACGCTGATCCAGCAGGAGCGGGTGCGCCAGGGCCGCTACAAGGAGGCCCTGAGCTTCCTCGCCCACAGCCTGAAGACGCCGCTGGCGGTGCTGCGCAATGCGCTGAACGATCCGCAGCAGCTGCCCTCCGCCGTGGAGCAGCAGGTGGCGCGCATGGACGACATCGTGCAGCACCAGCTCGGACGCGCCGGCGCCGGCGGCGCCACCCGGTTCGCGCCGCCGGTGCTGATCGCGCCGGTGCTGGACCGGGTGCGCGACGCGCTGGCGAAGGTCTATGCGGAGAAGAAGCTCTCCCTCGCCACCGAATGCCAGCCGGACCTGAGCTGGCGCATCGACGAGGGCGACCTGTTCGAGATCCTGGGCAACACCATGGACAACGCCGCCAAGTGGGCGCAGTCACGCGTGGTGGCGCGGGCGCTGCGGGTGGACGGCAAGCTGGTCATGCGCATCGAGGACGACGGGCCCGGCTTCTCGGACACCGAGTCCGTGCTGCAGATCCACGTGCGCGGCGACGAGCGCGTGCCGGGGCACGGCGTCGGCCTGGCGGTGGTGAACGACCTGGTGGCCAGCCACCACGGCCAGCTCACGCTGTCACGTGGGCCGCTCGGAGGCGCGCTGGTGGAAATCGTGCTGCCGGCGGCCTGAAGCTTCG
>DASWUI010000725.1:0-8950 GCA_036401715.1 Ramlibacter sp.
AGGATGGCGCGCAGCCGCTCGGCGGCGCTGCGCTTGCGCTGCCCCGTCCAGCGGGCGACGATCAGCTCGTTCTTCATCGAGTGCTCCCAGCCCACCAGCTCGGTCACGGTCACCTGGTAGCCCATCGCCTCGAGGTACAGGCAGCGCAGCACGTTGGTGACCTGGCTGCCCATCTCGCGCGTGTGCAGCGGATGCCGCCACAGCTCCGACAGCGGCGTGCGCGCGAGCGACAGCGCCTTGCTCTCGCGCAGGCAGCTCGCCACCTCCGCCTGGCAGCAGGGCACCAGCACCATGAACTTCGCGTGCTTCTTCAGCCCGAAAGCGATGGCGTCGTCGGTCGCGGTGTCGCACGCATGCAGCGCCGTGACCAGGTCGATCTTCTCCGGCAGCTGCGCCGCCCCGGCGGCTTCGGCGGCGCTCAGGTGCAGGAAGGACATGCGCTCGAAGCCCAGGCGCCGCGCCAGCTCGCGCGATTTGTCCACCAGTTCGGCGCGCGTCTCGATGCCGTAGATGTGCCCCACCCCGCGCGGCTTGAAGAACAGGTCGTAGAGGATGAAGCCCAGGTAGGACTTGCCGGCGCCATGGTCGGCCAGCGTCGGATGGCCGCCTTCCGCCGGCAGCTCCAGCAGCAGTTTCTCGATGAACTGCACCAGGTGGTGGACCTGCTTGAGCTTGCGCCGCGAGTCCTGGTTGATGCGGCCCTCGCGCGTGAGGATGTGCAGCTCCTGCAGCAGCTCCAGCGACTGCCCCGGCTGCAGGCCGAGCTCCTCGCGCACGTCCTTCTTCATGGCTTGGGCCCCACGTCGAGGGCATCCCAGCCTTCAGGGCCGAGCGCGCGCAGCCGTTCCATGTTGGCCTCGTAGATCGCCGCGGCGTCCGGGAAGGCGGCCACCGCGCGGTCGATGCTGGCCTCGCGCAGCAGGTGCAGGGTGGGATGCGGGGAGCGGTTGGTGCAGTTCGTGATGTCGTCCTCCGCCGCGCCGGCGAACACGAAGCGCGGATGGAAGTGCGCGACCTGGATGATGCCCTCGAGCCCGCGCTTGCGCACGATGCGCTCCGCCCGCGCGGCGACGTCGAGGAAGGTGAGGAAGTCCTCCATGCCGCGCGGGATCACCAGCAGCGTGGTGTCCCGTTCGCGCGCGTCCAGCGCCAGCAGGGCGTCGAGTTCACGCTCGAACGCGGCGAGCACGCCTTGCGCGTCGTCCGCTTCGGTGGCGGTGATGTGCACCTGCTGCTTGACCGTCACCGACTTGGCGAAGGGGCACAGGTTCAGGCCGACGACGGCGCGTTCCAGCCAGCGCCGCGTATCCTCCACGGCCGTGTCGAGGGTGGCCATCGTTTCAGGCGGGCGTGGCCGTGGCGAGCACGAAGCCGCGCGTCCGGGCCTGGGCCCGGGTGTTCAGCGGGTTGAGGAAGCTCATGGCGTGCCCGAAATTCTACGGGCAGGCTGCGCCGCCCTGGCCCCGCGCGCCGGGTGACCCGCGAGGAAGCGGGCGATCGCCGCCGCAACGCACATGCCCGCGAGCGCGAAGCCCGCCGTGACCCACCAGGTCACGTGCCACCCGCCGGCGCGCGCGGCCGCCCAGGCGGCCAGCGGCGGTCCGGCGAACTGCCCGAATGCGGACCACTGCTGCATCCATCCCACCGTGCTCGACACCGTGCCCTCGTCCGGCGCCAAGCGCACGGCCAGCGAGAACAGCGTGCCCGGCACCAGCCCCCCCACCATGGAGAACAGCAGGATCCCGGCATAGCGGGCCGCCGCGACCGCGGCCCCGCCATCGCCCCAGGGAGCGAAGGCGATCACCGCGCCGGCGGCCATGGCGAAGTAGCCGGACTGCAGCAGCACCGGCGCCCGCACGCCGCGCTGCAGCAGGCGCCCCGAGGCGATGTTGCCCACCATGTTGACCGCGGCAGCGATCGCCGTCGCCACCGCCGCATGAGCGGTGGGCAGCCCGCCCTGCGCATAGATGGTGGGCAGGAAGCCCACCACCGTGAGCCACTGTGCCGAGTAGGCCGCGAATGCGAGCGAGGCCAGCCAGGGACCGCCGGAGCGCAGCGTGCGCCGGACCCTTCCCGCGCCGCTGGCCGGCGCCTGCTGCACGCGCCGGTCCGCGCCGGCGGGAACGGCCCAGGCCATGCCCGCGGCCATCAGCAGCGACAGCAGGCCCAGCAGCCACCACCATCTGGGCCAGCCGGTGGCGACGATGACGGCCGGGCCCACGAGCAGCGCGGCCGCGGTGCCGGTGGGCATGTAGGCCCCCCACAGGCCCAGCATGCTGCTCAGGCGCGCGGCGGGCACCAGCCGGCGGATCAGCCCCGGCGCCGGCAGCGACGCCAGCAGGAAACCCAGCCCCTCGAGGGCGCGCAGCGCGAGCAGTGCCTCCGCGCTGGAAGCGGCGCCGCCGGCAAAGCTGGCCACCGAGAGGATCACCAGCCCGGCCATCATGGTGCGCCGCGGCCCCAGCGAATCGGCCGCCGCGCCCAGCGCGAGGCCCATCGTCATGCCGGCGAGCTGCACCAGCGACAGCAGGAAACCCGCCTGCACCAGGCTCACCTGCAGCGCGTCGCGCAGGACCGGCAGCGCGGGCGGCAGCTTGCCCACGTGCAACGCCGCGCTGATCCCCGCCAGCACGACCACCAGCGCCGGATCCATCCGCCTCATGGCGAGCCCGCGAGCAGCCGCCGGCCGGTGAGGCGCTCGTGCTCGCGCAGCGCGAAGCGGTCCGTCATCCCGGCGATGTAGTCGGCGATCGCCCGGTGCGTGTCGCCGCGCGCGGCGAAGCCCGCCTGCATTTCCCCGGGCTGCCGCGCATAGCAGGCGAACAGCTCGCGCACCACCTCCTGCGCCTGGCCGGTGGTCGCGCTCACGCGCGGGTGGCGGTACAGGTTGTGGAACAGGAAGGACTTGAGTTCGGCCGCGCGCGCGCGCTGCCCTTCGCTGAAGCACACCAGCGACGGCATGGCCCGGGCCTCGTCCTCGTGGCGCGGATCCGCCTGCGCGATGCGTTCCCGCGTGGCAGCGATCGCGTCGTACACCTGCGCGCTGAGCATGCGGCGCGTGGCCTCGTAGAGCAGGCGCCGGCCCTGCAGGTGCGGATGGTCGCGCGTCGCCGAACCGTGGTGCTCGCCGAACAGCGGCACCTCGGCCACCTGCTCGAGCGTGATCAGCCCGGAGCGCACGCCGTCGTCGATGTCGTGCGCGTTGTACGCGATCTCGTCGGCCAGGTTGGTGAGCTGCGCCTCCAGGCTCGGCTGCGTGCGATCGAGGAAGCGCCGGCCCACGCCGCCCGGCTCCTGGCGTTCGAGACGCTCGGCATTGGCGCGCGAGCAGTGCTTGAGGATGCCCTCCCGCGTCTCGAAGCACAGGTTCAGGCCGTCGAACTCGGGATAGCGCTCCTCCAGCGCGTCCACCACGCGCAGGCTCTGCAGGTTGTGCTCGAAGCCGCCGTGTTCGCGCATGCACTGGTCGAGCGCGTCCTGCCCCGCGTGGCCGAAGGGCGTGTGGCCCAGGTCGTGCGCCAGCGCGATCGCCTCCACCAGGTCCTCGTTGAGCCCCAGCGGCCGCGCGATCGAGCGCGCGAGCTGCGCCACCTCGATCGAGTGCGTCAGGCGGGTGCGGAACAGGTCGCCTTCATGGTTCAGGAACACCTGGGTCTTGTAGACCAGCCGCCGGAACGCGGTGGAATGCACGATGCGGTCGCGGTCCCGCTGGAACTCGGTGCGCGTGGGCGCCGGCGCCTCCGGATGGCGCCGGCCGCGCGTGCGCGCCGGGTCGCAGGCGTAGGCGGCGAGGCTCATGCGGGAAGCGGGCGTCAGCGCGTGCAGTCGGCCAGCACCTGGCGCACCAGGTCGTCCGGCGCGCCACGCACCGCCGCCTGGCCGGGACGCTCGATCACGACGAAGCGGATCTGCCCTGCTTCGGCCTTCTTGTCCACCCGCATCAGGTCCAGGTAGCGGTCCGCGCCGAGGGCGGGGCCGACCGTGGGCAGCCCGGCGCGCGCGATCAGCGCCGTGACGCGCTGCACGAAGGTTTCATCGACCAGGCCCAGCCGGCGCGACAACTGCAGGGCCATCACCATCCCGCAGCCGACCGCCTCGCCGTGCAGCCATTCGCCGTACCCCAGCCCGGCCTCGATCGCATGGCCGAAGGTGTGGCCGAAGTTCAGGATCGCGCGCAGGCCGGACTCACGCTCGTCCTGGCCCACGACCTCCGCCTTGATCTCGCAGCTGCGGCGCACCGCATGCGCGAGCGCCGCGCGTTCGCGCCGCATGAGCGCATCGATGTTGGCCTCGATCCAGTCGAGGAACGCGGTGTCGGCGATCGGCCCGTACTTGATCACCTCCGCCAGGCCGGCGCTGAGCTCGCGCGCCGGCAGCGTCGCCAGCGTCTCGAGGTCGCACACCACGCGCTCGGGCTGGTAGAAGGCGCCGATCATGTTCTTGCCCAAAGGGTGGTTGATCGCCGTCTTGCCGCCCACCGAGGAATCCACCTGCGCCAGCAGCGTCGTCGGCACCTGCACGAAGGGCACGCCGCGCATGTAGCTGGCGGCGGCGAAGCCGGTCATGTCGCCCACAACGCCGCCGCCCAGGGCGAACAGCACGGTCTTGCGGTCGCAGCCATGGGACAGCAGCGCATCGAACACCAGGTTGAGCGTCTGCCAGTCCTTGTGCGCCTCGCCGTCGGGCAGCACCACCTCGAACACCGAGCGGAAGCGCCCGGCCAGCGCCTCGCGCAGGCGCGCGGCGTAGAGCGGCGCAACGGTGCCGTTGGTGACGATCAGGGCCGCGCTCGCCGCCGGCAGCCCTTCCCAGGTGGACGGCCGGTCCAGCAGGCCGGAACCGATCACGATGTCGTAGCTGCGGTCGCCCAGCGCGATGCGCACCTGCTGGACGGGTTCGGAATGCGGGGCTGCCATGCCCCGAGTTTAAGGTCGCGCGGGAAGGACGCCCGCGAGCTCGAGCTGCATGATGATCATGTTGACCAGCGTGGGCACCGAAGGCCGGCCGGTCTCGATGTGGAAGTGCGCCGTCTCCCGGTACAGCGGGTCGCGCTCGGCATACAGGGAGCGCAGCTTGGCCATCGGGTCCGCCACCTGCAGCAGCGGGCGCTGGGTGTCGTGCCGCAGGCGCCGGTACAGCTCCTCGGGGCTGGAGCGCAGGTAGACCACCTTGCCGGCTGCGCGCAGGGTCCGGCGGTTGGCTTCGCGCAGCACGGCGCCGCCGCCGGTGGCGACCACCGCATCCGGGCCGGCGGCGAGCTCCGCCAGCACCTGTTCCTCCAGGTCGCGGAAGGCGGTTTCGCCCTCGCGCTCGAAGTACTCGCGGATGCTGCAGCCCAGGCGCTGCTCGATGACGTGGTCGGAATCAAAAAAAGGCAGCTGAAGCCGCCTTGAGAGTTGGCGCCCGACAGTGGACTTGCCACTGCCGGGCATGCCGACAAGGAAAAGAATCAAGGCACTGCGTCGCCCGCTCAGCGGCCCGCGCCGGAAAGGCGGTCGGACACCATCTTGGGGGTGATGAACACCAGCATTTCCTGCTTGTTGCTGCTGCGCTGACGATTCTTGAACAGGTTGCCGGCGATCGGGATGTCGCCCAGCACCGGCACGCGGGCCTCGTTTTCCGTCTCGGTCAGCTCGAAGATGCCGCCGATCACCACGGTGCCGCCGTTCTCCACCAGCACCTGGGTCTTGATGTGCTTGGTGTTGATGGCGATGCCGGCGGCCGTGGTCTCGCCGCGGCTGTCCTTGGCGATGTCGAGGTCCAGGATGATGTTGCCTTCCGGTGTGATCTGCGGCGTGACTTCCAGCTTGAGCGTCGCGCGGCGGAAGGCCACCGAGGTCGCGCCGCTGGAGGTCGCCTGCTGGTACGGGAATTCCGTGCCCTGCTCGATCAGCGCCTTGGTCTTGTCGGCGGTGACCACGCGCGGGCTCGACACCAGCTTGCCCTTGCCGTCGGCTTCCAGCGCGGACAGCTCCAGGTTCAGGAAGCGGTTGGCGCTGGCGTTGAACAGCGAGATCGCGAAGCTGGAGGCCGGGAAGCCGCCCACGCCCGGCGAGGGCAGGTTCACGAAGCTGGTGTTCACCGTGTTGAACGTGCTCTCGTTGCGCTCGGTCTGCCCGGTCTGCGCGGACACGGCGTCGTACGTGGCCGAGACCGAGCCGCGCTGGCTGTTCGGCACGCCGTAGCCCATCGTGCCGCCCAGCGGGTTGTTGGTGCGCAGGTCCACCGCGCCCAGCCGCACGCCCAGGGTCTTGCCGAAGGTGTCGGAGGCTTCCACGATGCGCGCCTCGATCAGCACCTGGCGCACCGCGATGTCCAGGCGGGCGATCAGGCCCTGCACCTGTTCCAGCTTGGACGGCACGTCGGTGACGAACAGCTGGTTGGTGCGCGGCTCGGCGATGGCGCTGCCGCGGGTGCTCAGGATGCGCGACGAGCCGGTGCCCGTCAGCTGCACCGCGATGTCGGCGGCCTTGGTGTAGTTCAGCTGGAAGGCCTGGGTGCGCAGCGGCTCCAGGCTCTGGATCGCGGCGTTGGCCTCGAGCTCCAGCTTCTCCTTGGCGGCGATCTCGTCCTTGGGCGCGATCCACAGCACGTTGCCGCTGCGGCGCATGCCCAGGCCCTTGGCCTGCAGGATGATGTCCAGCGCCTGGTCCCAGGGGACGTCCTTCAGGCGCAGCGTCACGGCGCCGGAGACCGAATCCGAGGTGACGATGTTGAAGTTGGTGAAGTCGGCGATCACCTGCAGCAGCGAGCGCACTTCGATGTTCTGGAAGTTCAGCGACAGCTTCTCGCCGGTGTAGCCGGGCCCCTGCGACAGCTTGTTCGGGTCCTGCTTCTGCTGGCGCACCTCGACCACGAACTGCGTGTCGGACTGGTAGGCGCTGTGTTCCCACACGCCGCGCGGCTCGATCACCATGCGCACGCGGTCGCCCACCTGCGAAGTGGTCACCGTCTGGATGGGCGTTCCGAAGTCGGTCACGTCCATCCGGCGGCGCAGGCCTTCCGGCAGCGTGGACTTCAGGAAGTCGACCACCAGGGCCTGGCCCTGCTGGCGGATGTCCACCCCGACCTGGTTGGTCGGCAGGTCCACGATCACCCGGCCGGAGCCGTCCGGGCCGCGGCGGAAATCCATGTCGCGCAGCGGCTGCGGGTCACGGTTGCGGCTTTCGGCGAAGGCCTGCGGCGAGGCCACCGCCGCGGCCGTCTGCGCCACCGGGTCCAGGGTGACCATCAGGGCCTTGCCGTCCAGCGCCAGCTTGTAGTTGGTGGGCGACTTCAGGTTCAGCACCACGCGGGCGCGGTCGCCGGACTGCACCACGTTCACCGAACGCAGGTTGCCGACGTTCATCTCCACGCCGCTGCGTCCCATGGTGTTGGTGGTCCCGGGCAGGTCCAGCGCGATGCGCGGCGGCGACTGCGTCACGAAGCCGGTGGGCAGCGTGGTGAGCGGCTCCGACAGCTCGATGCGGACCACCTCGTTGCCGCCCTGCAGCGAGCCCGAGATGTTCTCGACCGCCGGGGCGCCGTGCGCCCAGCCGGAAGCGAACACCGCAGCCGCGGCAAGGAGGGCACGCCAACTCCACTCGTTTCTTTTCATCATTTGGACTTCTCCTGCAGTTGCAGTGTCGCGACTCGCTCGACCCACTCGCCGGCAGCGTCCTGTACGAGCTCACGCAGCACGACTTCGCTCTCTCCCACTTTCGTGATCCGGCCGTAGTTCTGCCCGAGGTAGTTTCCGGGCTTCACCTGGTAGAGCAGGTTGTCGACCTTGATCAGGGCCACCGGCTGGCCCTGCTTCATCAGGCTGCCGACCATGCTCATCGAATCCAGCGGATACGCCTCCAGCGCTTCCTTGCGGCGGTTCAGCTCCGGCGCCAGCAGCGCCGCGGTGGCCGACCCCGACTCCTGCGACTCCCGGCGCAGCGCCTGCGTCAGCTTCTGGTTGCTGAAGGGCTCGACCGCCGCTTCCATCGCGTAGATCTCGGGCGTGAACTTCTTCGGCTCCGGGATGGGCTTGACCTGGGGCTTGGTGACGGCGCGCTGCTCCGCCATCCACCTGTTGATCTCCTCGTGCTCCGAGCCCTCGCAGGCGGTCAGCGCCGCCACCGCGGCCAAGGCGAGCAGAAGCGTGTGCCTCATTTCTTCTTTCCTCCCTTGGTCGCCTTGCGCTGCGCCGCGACTTCGTCGGCGTCCAGGTAGCGGAAGGTCTTGGCCGTGGTGTCCATCACCAGGTTGCCGTCGCGGCCCTGGGCGATCTCGAGGTTGTTGAGGGTCACGATCCGGGACAGGTGGGCGATGTCGGAGGCGAAGGAACCCATGTCGTGGTAGCGGCCGGACACGCGGATCGAGATCGGCAGCTCGGCGTAATACTCCTTGACGCTGACGGAGCCGGGCCGGAAGTGTTCGAAGTTGAGGCTGCGGCCCAGGCCGGCCTGGTTGATGTCCGACAACAGCGCGTCCATCTCCGCCTTGCTCGGCAGCTGCTTCTCGAGCTGGGTCACATACTGCTGCACCTGCTCGCGCTGCTTGCGCAGGGCGTCCAGGTTCACGGCCTGCGTCAGCTTCTTCTTGTAGTCGACCCGCAGGCCCTCTTCCTTGCGCTGCTCCGCCGCGAGTTCGTCCGCGGAGTTCGTCAGCCACGCGAACCACAGGGCGACCACGATGCCGGCGGTCACGGCCAGGCACATCGCCGCCTTGGGCACGGCCGGCCAGGAGGCGGGGTCGTTCGGGTTCAGCCCGCGGAACTGCGAGGCGATCTTTTCACCGATCGCGGCGGTTTCCTGGCCTTTTGCATTGGTCGCCATGGTTCAGTCCGTTCTTGCGGTGTGCTGTGGAAGGGCCGGCATCACTTCCGGGCCGACGCCGCCGGCGCCGCGGGCGCGGGAGTGACGGCCGCCACGGCGGCGCCCGCGGAAGCGGCGGCGGTCGGCACCAGCGCGCTCGCCGCGGC
>DASWUI010000726.1:0-4737 GCA_036401715.1 Ramlibacter sp.
ACGGCCGCGCGCACGGCCGCCTGCGCCACGGGCGCCGGGTCCGGCCGGCGGCTGCCCGCCTCCATGAAGGGGAACTGGAAACGCAGCGCCGCGATGCCGCGCGCCGCGAGCCCCTGCGCGATCGCCTCCATGAACGGATGCTGCATGCCCGCCCCGGCACCGTGGGCGAAGACGTAGCAGGCGAGGGGAGAGGGTGGGGCGTCCAGCAGGGCGGAGACGCGGCCGCCCGCCGGAAGGGAGATGGAGAGGGGCTGGCTGCGGGCACTCATGCCCGCATCTTGCCTGCCACAGGGATCAGTGCATCGTCCTTGCCGAGGCTTCGACGGCGGGGGCGGCGAGCTCGCGCCCGACCATGGCGCGGGCATAGAAATAATTGTTGCGGGCACGCTCGCTCATGCGGTCGAGGTCCACCCGGCCGCTGGGGTCGCACGGGAAGGCAAAGCCGCGGCCGCTGTGGAACAGCGACTGGAAGCGGAGCTGGTAGGCGCTGGCGCTGGTGCTGGACTCGTTCATTTCGCGTCTCCTGCGGGTGAAGGGCATCGCCCTTTCTGTAGCTTCACTATCGTCCACGCCCCTCCCCGGCGCGATCAGCGCTTGCTGAATCGCCGCCTCGGCGGCTTCCGATTTGCGGACGCGCCAAGCGCCGAGGGCGGATAGGAAACGTCCTATGCCGGGGCAGTAAAAGGCGCATGCGCGGCCGCGTGCCCGCTGACCCAGCCGTGCGGGCATCCATCTGTATGCGCGGTAAAGATGAAGCGCCGGCGGGCGGGCGCCGCGGATGAGGACTCAGGCGCCGCGCAGCAGGTCGACCAGGGCCAGGGGCTGCTCAGGGACGGCATCCGCGCGCCAGGCCACGTGCTGGTCGTCGCGGCACAGCACCAGCTTGTGGCGGTAGGCCGCAGGCACCTGCGCGTCTCCCACGTCGACCACCGCCAGCGGCACTTCGCGCGCACGCGCCGCCGCGAGCAGCGGCGCGATGTCCACGCGCGTGTCGAAGCGCAGCAGCGTGTAGCCCTGGCCGAAGGCGTCGTAGAGCGAACGTCCGTCGGGCAGCCAGAAGTGCGGTGCCCGGCAGCCCGGCACGGTCGAGGGCGTGAAGTCGCCCATCGTGTAGGGCGGCGGCGCCTCGCCGTCCGGCACGATGATGGGCGAGCCCTCGTAGAAGTAGCCGAAGTTGAGGCCGGCGCAGCAGAACTGCTGCACGTTGAGCGCGTACGCTTCCTTGCCCACTTCCGCGCGCGCGCGCTCGCCTCCGGCGTCCTGCGCCTCGATGTTCGGCGGCACCGCGCGCCGCGCCTTGATCATCCTGGCCGCGTGGTCCATCGCGAAATTGGAGACCTGCATCGTGATGGGCTGCCGCTCGGCCTCGTACGCATCGAGGATGCCTTCCGCGCCCCAGCCCTGCACGCGGGCGGCGAGCAGCCACGACAGGTTCAGCGCATCGGCGATGCCGGCATTCATGCCGTAGCCGGCATACGGCACCCACAGGTGCGCGGCATCCCCGGCAATGAACACGTTGCGGTCGCGGAAGCGATCGGCCACCAGCCGGCGTCCCACCCAGTCTTCCCGGGTGATCACCTCGTATTCGAAGTCCTCGCCGACCCCGAGGATCTGCCGGATCGACCAGTCGCGGTCCACCGAGTCGAACTCGGGCTCGTCCGGGTTGAGGTGGTTGTGCACCAGCCAGGTTTCCTGCCCGTCGATGGCGAACACCGTGCCGCAGCGGCGCGGGTTCACCGCGTAATAGGACCACGCCGGCTTGCCAGGCAGCATCGCGCGCAGCTTCGGCGCGCGGATGTAGCTCGATTGCACGCGCTGGATCACGGGCGTGCCCTCCAGCCTGGCGCCCATCGCCTTGCGGACGGTGGAACTGCCGCCGTCGCAGCCCACCAGGTAGCGGCAGCGCACCGTACGCTCCTGACCGGTGTCGAGGTCCAGCAGCGTGGCTTGCACGCCGCCCTCGTGCTGCGTGAAGGCCGTCAGCTGCGTGCGGTTCCACAGGCGCACGCCGGGCAGCGCCGCCGTGTGTTCCAGCAGGATGGGCTCCAGGTACAGCTGGTTGATGCGGTGCGGCGGCTCCGGCGTGGGCCACCAGGTGTCTGGGCCTTCGCGCGAGGTGTAGCGTTCCGCCCGGCCCGGGATCGGGATGCGCGTGAGCTCGGTGCCGCACAGGCTGGTGCGGAAGGCCACGTCGTTCGGGTAGTCGGCGGGCAGGCCCGCCTCGCGCAGCTTGCGCGCGACGCCGAGCCGGCGGAACCGCTCCATGGTGCGCGCCGCCACGTGGTTGCACTTCACGTTGGGCGGCTCGGCGCAGCGCCGGGTCTCGGCGATCGCCACCGGCACGCCGCGCGCGGCCAGGTCCATCGCGAGCGTCAGGCCCACCGGCCCGGCGCCCACCACCAGGACCGGGGTGTCCAGGTCCTGCCGCGTCACTGGGTGATCTTGATGCTCGCCTGCCGGATCACCTTGCCCCACTTGGCGGTTTCGGAGCGGAT
Organism: Ramlibacter sp.; assembly: GCA_036401715.1. Lineage (GTDB taxonomy): Bacteria > Pseudomonadota > Gammaproteobacteria > Burkholderiales > Burkholderiaceae_C > Ramlibacter. The sequence continues at coordinate 2,496 of DASWUI010000726.1, forward strand.
GTAGGCCTCGAAGGCCTCGGGCCGGGTGGGCGCGGGCTCGACACCCAGGTTGCGCATGCTCGTGCGGATCTGCTCGTCGTTGAGCGCGGCCGTGATCTCGGCGTTCAGCCGGTTCACCACGGCCGCCGGCGTTCCGGCCGGCGCCACCACGCCGAACCAGCCGGTGGAGTCGTAGCCCGTCAGGCCGGCCTCGGAGGCGGTGGGCACGTCCGGCAGCTGCGGCAGGCGCTGCGGGCTGGTCACCGCATACGCCACCAGCTTGCCGGCGCGGATGTGCTGCAGCGCCGAAGGCAGGTCCACCACCGCCAGCGGCACGTTGCCGGCCAGCACGTCCAGCGCCGCCGGACCGGAGCCCTTGTACGGCACTTCCACCAGCTTCACGTCCGCCATCTGCGCGAACAGCGCGGCCGACAGGTGCATGGCCGTCCCGTTGCCGCCGTGCGCGATGGACAGCTTGCCCGGCTGCGCCTTCGCCAGCGCGATCAGTTCCTGCTGTGTCCTGGCCTGCAGGGAGGGATGGCCGATCAGCACGAAGGGACTGGCGGCGAGCATGGTCACCGGGCGGAAGTCCTTGATGGGATCGAAGGGCATCTGCGCGTAGAGGCTGCTGTTGGCCGACAACGCACCGGCCGCGCCGACGCCGATCGTGTAGCCGTCGGCCGGGGCCTTGGCGACCAGCGACAGCCCGATGTTGCCGCCGGCACCGGGCCGGTTGTCGACCACCACCTGCTGGCCCAGCTTCTCGTTCAGGCGCGGCACCAGCATGCGTACCACGGCATCCGCACTGCCGCCGGGCGGGAAGGTGACCACCACCCGGACCGGCTGCTTCGGATAGTCGGCGGCGGGGGCTTGCGCGGAGGCGGTGGCGGCGAACGCCGACAGCAGCAGCGCCGCGGCGGCGCGGGTGAACGTATGCATGGCTTGTCTCCTGTTGCGCGGATTGGACCCGCGAATGCCGGGCTGCGCCATCGAGGATTTCCCAGTCCTGCTTTGGTACTGCTGCCGCGCTGCCGGGGCCAGGGCAGGTGCTGTCGGCGATCACGCACATGCACACGCCTTGCACCCCGACTGCGCTGCTCGGCCGCAGGAACCACCATGGCCGCAGCAACGAAAAGGAGCTTCCATGAACGACACGAAACAGCACGAAACCCTGTGGAACCTCATCAAGGACACGCGCTTTTGCATGCTGTCCCACCGCCACGGCGACGGCACGCTGCACTCCCATCCCCTGACCACGCAGAACCGGGAGCTGGGCGAGGACGGCTGCCTCTATTTCTTCGTCTCGAAATCGACGGAGCTCGGCCAGCGCCTGCAGCACGACGGCAACGTGAACCTCGCCTACGCCAACACCGACGAGGACACCTGGGTGTCCGTGACGGGCAGCGCCCGCGTGCTGGATGACCCGGCGAAGAAGAAGGAGCTGTTCAGCGCCATGGCCAGGGCCTGGTTTCCCGGCGGGCCGGAAGACCCCGACATGGAACTGGTCGAAGTGAGGATCGAGGAGGCCGAGTACTGGAACGTGAAGGAGAACAAGCTGCTGCAGCTGCTGAAGATGGGCAAGGCCGCCGTCACGGGCACCCGCCCGAAGAAGATGGGCGAACACTCCGAGGTGCACTTCGACTGAGGGGAAACCCGCAGCGCCGGTTCCAGTTGAGATTTGTCAAAACCGCACCGGGGGAGGTGCGCGATCTTTGCAGGACCGCCACGGAGGGACCGCACCATGAACCACCCCGTCGACCTGCGCTTCATCGGCATGCTTTCCAGCGAGAGCGCGGAAGCCGCCGCGCTCGGCAGCATCAGCGCGCTGGCCGCGCAGGCGCGGGTTCGGGGCTGGAAGGTGAGCATGGAGCCGCCGCAGTCCGCCTGGGGCCTCGGGGCCTATGCGGTGCAGGTGCAGGCGGAGCTGGACGAAGGCGCCCTGGTCGCCACCCGCGCGCACGGCGCGGACCTGCTGGCGACGGTGCACGATGCCTTCGAAGGCATGCAGCAGCTGCTCGGACGGCGCGCGTCCGGGCAGCAGCAGCTCACCTGCGGGCCGTGTTCGCCGCGTTGATCGACTGCAGGTAGGCGACGACGTCGCCGATCTGTTCGTCGGTGAGTTCCTCGCCCCACGGCGGCATGAACTCCGAGCGCGCCAGCGCCTTGCCGCCGTTGCGGATGATCATCTTCATGTACTGCTCGTTCTTGTCGCTCATGCGCAGGTTCGCGGGCTTGGGGTTGTAGAGCCGCGCGGCGCGCCCGT
>DASWUI010000727.1:0-7041 GCA_036401715.1 Ramlibacter sp.
GGCTGGACGTGCGCGTGGCCTACACCTGGGTGCCGGTGCCGGGCGCCACGCCGGCGCTGGTGCAGGTGGCGGAGACGCGCGAGAAGCGCTCCGTGCTCGCCACCGAGATCATCAAGGGCGTGATGCTGCCGCAGCTGGCGATCCTGCCGGTGGCCGTGCTGCTGGTGTGGCTGGCGCTGGTGCGCGGCATCAAGCCGCTGTCGGAGCTGGAGGAGCGCATCCGCGCGCGCAAGCCCGACGACCTGAGCCCGCTGGACGAGAAGGTGGTGCCGCTGGAAGTGGCGCCGCTGGTGTCCTCGGTGAACGACCTGCTCACGCGGCTGAAGAACTCGATCGCGACGCAGAAGCGCTTCCTGGCCGACGCGGCCCACCAGCTGAAGACCCCGCTGGCGGGCCTGCGCATGCAGGCCGACCTGGCGCAGCGCGAGCAGTTCAACGCGGAGCAGCTGAAGCAGTCGCTGGCGCAGATCGGCCGCTCCAGCATGCGCGCGACGCACACGGTGAACCAGCTGCTGTCGCTGGCGCGCGCGGAGTCGAGCGGCAAGGCGCTGGTGCGCCAGCCCTGCGACCTGGCCGCGCTGGCGATCGAGGCGGTGCAGGACACGGTGCCGCGCGCGATGGACAAGCACATCGACCTGGGCTACGACGGCGCCGAGCCCGGCTCGCCCGGCGTCACGCTGCAGGGGAACCCGACGCTGCTCAAGGAGATGATCCGCAACCTCCTGGACAACGCGGTGAACTACACGCCGTCCAGCCCGCAGCAGCCGGGCGTGGTGACCGCGCGCGTGCTGGCCGACCCTTTCGGCGGCGTGCAGGTGCTGCAGGTGGAAGACACCGGCCCCGGGATCCCGGAAGCCGAACGCGAGCTGGTCTTCCAGCCCTTCTACCGCGCGCTGGGTACCAATGTCGACGGCTCCGGCCTGGGCCTGCCCATCGTGCTGGAGATCGCGCGCCAGCACGGCGCCGTGGTGGAAGTCGAGGACGCGCGCCCCGGGCAGGTGCCGCCGGGAACGCGGGTGACGGTGCGCTTCGAGGCACCGGCCCCGGACGTGGAAGCGGCCACCGAAGAAACGTCAGCGCGGGCCTGATGCCGCGATCCGCGGCCGCCGCGCCGGTCAGGCCGGCTTGTACAGGTTCAGCTGCAGCCGCTCGCGCTCGATCGCCTTGGCCACGCCGGGCAGCTGCGCCACCTTCTGCACGTGGGCCCACAGCGCGGGAAAGCCGGCGGGGTCGATCTGCGCGAAGCCGCCCCAGCGCAGCAGCGTCAGCGCGTAGGCATCGAGCGGCCCGAAGCGCTCGCCGCCCAGGAAGGCCTGCCCCTGGCCGGCCGCCTTCTTCGCCATCGCCTCGAGCTCGCCCAGCAGGCCGGCATAAGCCTTCGCGTTGAAGGCCTTGAGCTCCGCCTGCGCCTCGGGGGTCTGCGCGAACTTGAAGGGCATGAACACGTGCGTGAAGGTCGGGTGCACCGTGTTGTTCATCCAGGCCAGGGTCTCCAGCACGCGGGTGCGCGCGAGCGGATCGCGCGGCAGGAACTGCTGCTCGGGAAACTTCGCGTCCAGCCAGTTCACGATGGCCACGATCTGCGTGATCGTCTCGCCGCCGTCCACCAGCACGGGCACCTGCCCGCGCGGGTTGATGGCGCGGTAGGCGGGCTCGTTCTGCTCGCCCTTGTGCAGCTTCACCATCACCGGCTCGTAGTCGGCGCCGGCCGTCTCCAGCAGGCAGTGGGGCACGAAGGAACAGGCGCCGGGGGCGAAATAGAGCTTCATCGACATCGCGGGTCTCCTTGGGGTCAGCGGCAGGGCCGCAGGGGCTTGCTGGCAAGCACGCTCGTGAGTTCCGCCACGCGCGGGCGCAGGCTGTCGTCCACGGCCGGCAGCAGCAGGCGCTGGCCGCGCTGTTCCGGCCGCTCCTGCAGCACGCGGGCGGTGCGCACGCCGCGCTCGGCCAGCACGTTCAGCTGCGTGGTAGCCGCCGCCTCGCTGGCATAGCTGCCCAGCGACAGGCCGGGCTCCAGCTCCGGATTCGACAGCGCCTCGAAGGAGATGCCCAGCTGGCGCAGTTCGGCGCGCTTGCGCGCCACCTGTTCGACGCCCGGGTACTTGCCCATGTAGACGATCCAGCGCGCGGGTTCGGTCACGGGCTCCAGCGTCCAGGAGCCGGCGGGCCAGGATTCGAGCAGGTTGCGCAGGGGCGCGACCTGCGCGTCGTCCAGCGCCGCGGTCTGCAGGCATTCGGGCGGACGCGGGGCCTGCGCGGCGAGCTGCTCGACCCGTCGCAGTTCGTCCGCGGGCAGGACGCGAACGGCGTCGGGCCGGACCTGCTGCTGCAGGCGCTGCGGCTCGGACTGCTGCGCGGGCCCCAGGCCCCAGGGCTGCAGCAGCCCCTGCGACCAGGCGAAGAAGCCGGCGTTCGCAAGCAGCAGGAGCAGGACGATGAGGCGCAGCATGGGTTCAAGCTCAGGGCAGGGCCGGCCGCACGCTCACCTCGGAGCTGCCCACCGCCCGCAGGCCCGCCGCAGTATGCACCAGCAGGGCGCCGTCGTCGCCGACGCCGTGCGCGGTCCCGCCGGTGCCGTCGCTGAGGGTCACGGCACGGTCACGCAGGGCATCGCGCGCGTCGAAGCGGGCGTGGAAGGCCGCAAAGCCGGCTTCGGCAAAGGCGAGGACGTCGCGCACCAGCGGCGGCACCACGCGCAGCAGCAGCCGTGCCGGGTCGACATCGGGGACCAGCTCGCGCACGGCCGCCGGCGGCGTGGAGAGCCCCTGGGCCGGCGGGGACTCGACGTTGATGCCGACGCCGATCACCGCCGCGCGCGGGCCCGGGCCGGCGCTGGCCGTCTCGATCAGGATGCCGCCGAGCTTGCGGTCGCCCACCCACAGGTCGTTCGGCCACTTCAGGCGCACGGCGGGATGGATGCTTTCGGCGATGCTCACGCCCACCGCCAGCGACAGGCCGGACCAGTCGGCCAGCGCCAGCGGCAGGCCCAGCGAGAAGGTCAGCGAGCTGCCCGGCGCACTCTGCCACTGGCGCCCCAGCCGTCCGCGGCCGGCGGTCTGGCGCTCCGCCACCAGCAGGATGGGCTCCATGTGCCCCGCGCGGGCGCGGCGCATCAGCTCCGTGTTGCTGGAGTCGACCTCCGGCAGGACTTCGACCGTGAAGCCCGGCAGCAGGGGGGCGACCGCCTCCCACACTGCCTCAGCCGGCCAGCGGATCATCACTTGCGGCGCTTGGGCGCCAGCAGGGTGCCGCGGCAGTTCCCGCTGCCGCACCAGCAGGGATACTCCGCCTTCAGCGCCTTGGTGTAGGGTTCGTCGATGATCAGGCCGTAGTCGTAGTTCAGCTCTTCGCCGGCCTTGATGTTGCGCAGGCTCTTGATGAACACGCGGCCTTCTTCCTCGTCGGCCTCGCAGTTGGGGTCGCAGGAGTGGTTGATCCAGCGCGCGGCGTTGCCGCCGACCGCGGCGTCGATCACCCGGCCGTCGTCGATGTGGAAGTAGAAGGTATGGTTGGGGTCCTTCGGGTTCCAGGGGTGGCGGCGCTGGGCCTCCTTCCACGTGATGATTTCGCCCACATATTCGATGAGCGTTTCACCCTCGGGGATGTCCTGCAGCGCGAAGACGCCCTTGCCGTGCACCCCCGACTTGCGGACCTGGATGCGGCGGTTCGTCCTGGGGGCGGCCGGCTTCCGGGCAGCGGGTTTCTTCTGGGGCGCGGGCTGGGGCTTCGCGGCGGGCTTGGCAGGCATGGAAAGATTTCGTGTTAATTTGAATTCGTACACGTGCGCGCGTGCGCGTGCGCGTGTACGCGCGCGAGGAAAAGCGCAGATTGTAAGAACATAGAAGGACGCGCCGCCGCAAGGCGCGCGTTATTGGTCCCGTGACAAGCAAAACACTGGTGATTGCCGAGAAACCGTCCGTGGCCCAGGACATCGTCCGGGCCCTGACGCCGGTGGCCGGCAAGTTCGACAAGCACGACGAGTACTTCGAGAACGACACGTACATCGTCACCAGCGCCGTGGGCCACCTGGTGGAGATCCACGCGCCGGAGGAATTCGACGTCAAGCGCGGCAAGTGGAGCTTCGCCCACCTGCCGGTGATCCCGCCGTACTTCGACCTCAAGCCGGTGGACAAGACCAAGTCGCGCCTGAACGCGGTGGTGAAGCTGGCCAAGCGCAAGGACGTCACCGAGCTGGTGAACGCCTGCGACGCGGGGCGCGAGGGCGAACTGATCTTCCGGCTGATCGAGCAGTACGCCTTCGGCACCGACGGGCTGGGCACGGGCAAGAAGGCGGCCCCGCCCAAGCCGGTGCGGCGCCTGTGGCTGCAGTCGATGACGCCGCAGGCCATCCGCGACGGCTTCGAGAAGCTGCGCAGCGACAAGCAGATGCGGGGCCTGGCGCACGCGGCGCGCTCGCGCTCGGAGGCCGACTGGCTGGTGGGCATCAACGGCACGCGCGCCATGACCGCCTTCAACTCGCGCGACGGCGGCTTCTTCCTGACCACCGTGGGCCGGGTGCAGACGCCGACGCTGGCGATCGTGGTGGAGCGCGAGGAGCAGATCCGCAAGTTCGTCAGCCGCGACTACTGGGAGATCCACGCCAGCTTCCTCGCCGACGCCGGCGAGTACCCCGGCAAGTGGTTCGACCCGAACTGGAAGAAGGACCCGGAGGACGCCGAGAAGAAGGCCGACCGCGTCTGGAGCCTGCAGCAGGCGCAGGCGAACGCCGACGCGGTGCGCGGCAAGGCTGCCACCGTCACCGAGGAATCCAAGCCGACCACGCAGGCCGCGCCCGGCCTGTTCGACCTGACCTCGCTGCAGCGCGAGGCCAACGGCCGCTTCGGCTACTCGGCCAAGACCACGCTGGCGCTGGCGCAGTCGCTCTACGAACGGCACAAGGCGCTGACCTACCCGCGGACCGACTCGCGCCACCTGCCGCAGGACTACGTGAAGGTGGTGCACGACACCATGGGCATGCTCGCCTCCAGCGGCATGCCGCACCTGGCGCCCTTCGCGCAGCAGGCGATCGACCAGCAATACGTCAAGCCGATCAAGCGCGTGTTCGACGACAGCAAGGTGTCGGACCACTTCGCGATCATCCCCCCGCTGCAGGCGCCCAGCGGCCTGTCGGAGGCAGAGCAGAAGCTGTACGACCTGGTGGTGCGCCGCTTCCTGGCGGTGTTCTTCCCCAGCGCCGAATACCTGGTGACCACCCGCATCAGCCAGGCGGTGGGCCACCACTTCAAGACCGAGGGCAAGGTCCTGGTCAAGCCCGGCTGGCTCGCCATCTACGGCAAGGAAGCGGCCGACCAGGTGGAGGACGCGCAGGCCGGCGACAAGGGCCAGAACCTGGTGCCGGTGAAGCCCGGCGAGATGGTGCGCACCGAAAGCGTCGAGGCGAAAGGCCTGAAGACCCGGCCGCCGGCGCGCTACAGCGAAGCGACGCTGCTGGGCGCGATGGAAGGCGCGGGCAAGTTCGTGGAAGACGACGAACTGCGCGAGGCCATGGCCGAAAAAGGCCTGGGCACGCCGGCCACGCGCGCGGCGATCATCGAAGGCCTGATCAACGAGAAGTACATGCTGCGCGAGGGCCGCGAGCTGATCCCCACGGCCAAGGCCTTCCAGCTGATGACGCTGCTGCGCGGCCTGGGCGTGGAGGAACTGAGCAAGCCCGAGCTGACCGGCGAGTGGGAATACAAGCTGGCGCAGATGGAGCACGGCAAGCTCTCGCGCGAGCAGTTCATGCACGAGATCGCCGACATGACCAAGCGCATCGTCATGAAGGCCAAGGAGTACGACCGCGACACGGTGCCGGGCGACTACGCGACCCTGAAGACGCCCTGCCCCAACTGCGGCGGCGTGGTGCAGGAAACCTACCGCCGCTACAACTGCGTGGGCGGCAAGGGCAAGGAGCCCTGCGGCTTCTCCTTCACCAAGATCCCCGCCGGCCGCGCCTTCGAACTGGAGGAAGTGGAGCAGTTCCTGCAGAACAAGCGCATCGGCCCGCTGCAGGGTTTCCGCTCCAAGGCGGGCTGGCCCTTCACCGCCGAACTGGCGCTGGCCTACGACGAGGAAGAGAAGAACTGGAAGCTGGAGTTCGACTTCGGCAACGAGGACAACCCCGCGGAGACCGGCGAGGTGGTGGACCTCTCCGCGCAGGAGCCGCTGGGGCCCTGCCCGAAGTGCGGCCACCAGGTGTTCGAGTGGGGCAGCAACTACGTGTGCGAGCGGGCGGTGCCGACGCCGAAGCACACCACGCCGACCTGCGACTTCCGCAGCGGCAAGATCATCCTGCAGCAGCCGGTGGAGCGCGAGCAGATGGCCAAGCTGCTGGCCACGGGCAAGACCGACCTGCTGGACAAGTTCGTCTCCATGCGCACGCGCCGGCCGTTCAAGGCCTACCTGGCCTGGGATGCCGAAGCGGGCAAGGTGAACTTCGAGTTCGAGCCGCGCGCATCCAAGTTCCCGCCGCGCAAGACGGCCGGCGCGGCGACGAAGGCGACGGCCGCCGACAAGGCCGCCGCCAAGGCGCCGCGCACCCCGGTGAAGGCCACGGCGAAGGCCGCGAAGGCGGTTGCCAGGAAGGCAGCGCCGGCGAAGAAGGCGGCCGCCAAGGCACCGCGCAAGACCGGCGCGGGCCTCAAGCCCAGCCCGGAACTCGCGGCGGTGATCGGCAGCGAGCCGGTGGCGCGCACCGAGGTGATCAAGAAGCTGTGGGACTACATCAAGGCCAAGGGCCTGCAGGACAAGAAGGACAAGCGCGCGATCAACGCCGACGAGAAGCTGCGTCCGGTGTTCGGCAAGGCGCAGGTGAGCATGTTCGAGCTGGCGGGGATCGTCGGCAAGCACCTCTCGGCGCAGTAGCGTGCCGCGCGCCTAGGCTAGGCCGGCGGCTTGCTCAGCGCCGGGATCCGCACCGCCAGCACCGCCCAGTCGATCAGCCGCTGCACCGGCTCGGGCGGCTCCATGCGCGCCGTCACGCCGACCGTCGACCGTCCGATGTTGCCGAACGGGATACGCCCAAGCAGGTGCCCGAGCGGC
>DASWUI010000728.1:0-7385 GCA_036401715.1 Ramlibacter sp.
GACGAAGATGCCGGCGGCCATGGCGTGGGCCTTGTTTTCCATGGCGTGCTCCTAGTTCCTTTTCATGTCGTTCAGATCGCGAACGGGTATTCGCGCAGCAGTTCCATCGCGCGCTGCCCGCGCTCACCCAGGAAGAAGTCCTCGACGAAGGGATGCCGGAAGGCGATCACCTCCTTGGGCCGGTCGGCGACGATCACGCGCTGGTCGGCCAGCACCGCGATCCGCGTCGACAGCTCGAACAGCGTGTCCAGGTCGTGCGTGACCATGATGACGGTCAAGGCGAGGTCGCGGTGCAGCGAACGCAGCAGGTTCACGAAACCGTCCGAACTGTCCGGGTCCAGCCCGGCCGTGGGCTCGTCCAGCAGCAGCAGCGGCGGATCCATGATCAGGGCGCGCGCCAGGGCGGCCCGCTTGATCATGCCGCCGGAGAGCTCGGAAGGCATCTTCTCCCCATCGGCCGGCTTCAGGCCGACCATCTGCAGCTTCACCAGCGCCGCTTCCTCGATCAGCCGCTGCGGCAGCGTCTTGAGTTCCCGCAGCGGGAAGGCGACGTTCTCCAGCACGTTGAAGGCGGAGAACAGCGCGCCGTGCTGGAACAGCATGCCGATGCGGCCGGAGGCGCCGTGGCGCGCCATCTCGTGCACGGTCTGGCCCATGATGCGCACCTCGCCCGCGGCCGGCCGCTCCAGGCCCAGGATCTGGCGCAGCAGCACGGTCTTGCCGGACCCGGAGCCGCCCACGATGGACAGCACCTCGCCGCGCTGGACGGTGAGGTCCAGGTCCTTGTGGATCACCAGCCGCCGGTCCGGCAGCTCGAAGGCGGACGTCAGCTTGCGGATCTCGACGATCGGTCCCTCGGCGGGGACGGGGGTCACGACCGGGTCCGCCATCACATGCCGACGTTGCTGAACAGGACGGCGAACAGCGCGTCCACCAGGATCACCACCGTGATCGCCGTCACGACCGAGGCGGTGGTGCCCTGCCCCAGGCTTTCGGTGTTCGGCTGCACGCGCAGGCCGAAGTGGCAGCCGATCAGCGCGATCAGGATGCCGAACACCACCGACTTGGACATGCCCAGCAGCAGGTTGGGCAGGCTCACCGCCGCCGGCAGCGCCTTGATGAAGAAGATCGGGCTGATCCCCAGCGACAGGTCGGCCGCGATCATGCCGCCGATCAGGCCGGCGATGGTGGTCCAGCCGCTGATCAGCGGCATCGCGATCGACAGTGCCATGGCGCGCGGCATCACCAGCCGGTAGGTGTGCGAGATGCCCATCACGCGCATCGCGTCGAGCTCGTCCGTCACGCGCATCACGCCGATCTGCGCCGTGATCGCGGAGCCGGACCGGCCGGCGATGAGGATGGCCGCCAGCATGGGCCCGAGCTCCCGGATCAGCGCGATGCCCAGGATGTCGACGATGTAGGCGTCGGCGCCGAACTGGCGCAGCTGCTGCGAGGTGAGGTAGGCGAGCACCACGCCGATGAGGCCGCCGACCAGGGCGGTGATCGGCAGGGCGGTCGCGCCGATGCGGTACAGGTGCCCCGAGAAGTCGCGCCAGGGCGCCTGGTGCGGCGCCCGCACCAGCTCGCGCAGGTCCAGCGTCAGCTGGCCGACCAGTCGCACGAAGCCCTTGAGGTGTCCCAGCGCCTGCAGGACCTTCGCCCCGAAGGCGAGGTACAGCGCCCACAGGCCGCGCCGCGCCCGGCGCGGCGGCCGTTTGGTGAACTGGGCCACCCGTTCCAGGATCGCGCGCTGCGGCGGCAGCAGCTCCAGGTGCTCGGGCCAGCGCTGGCCCCAGTGGTCCCACAGCAGCTGGGCCCCCACGTGGTCCAGCTGCATTGCCTGCCGCAGGTCCCACAGCTGCCGCCCGTCGCGCGGCAGGATGCGCAGCAGCTCGCGGAACACGCGCGGCCGCCCGAACTGCGCGGCCGTCCATTCGCCGAGCAGCCGGATGGCCCGGCCGTCGGGCGCGGGCGCCTGTTCGAAGCGGGGCGTGGTGTCGGTCATGGCTCGAAAAAATGAGGCCGACCATCGTAACGGCAGAGTCTGACCCTGTCCTGTAGGAGAACGGCCCAGCCGCGGGCCGCGGGTATAACGGCAGCCGGAAGGAGACCGCGCGATGACAACGAACCCGGCCGAACTGGGGGTGGAGCGCCGTGGCGGCGTGCTGTGGCTGACCATCCAGCGCGAGGAGCGGCGCAACGCCATGAGCCATGGCGTGCTCGCCGCGCTGGGCGAGGCGATCGGCGCGGCCCAGTCCGAGCGCGAGCTGCGGGCGATCGTGATCACCGGCGCCGGGCAAAAAGCCTTCTGCGCCGGGGCGGACCTGCAGAACGCGCAGGCCTTCACCACCGACTACTCCGATCCGACCGGTCACTTCGCCCGCCTGCTGAGGCAGGCACGGGCCAGCCACCTGCCGCTGGTGGCGCGCGTCAACGGCGCCTGCATGGCCGGCGGCATGGGCCTGCTGGCGATGTGCGACCTGGCGGTGGCGGCCCCGCACGCTGTGTTCGGCCTGCCGGAGGTCAAGGTCGGCGTGTTCCCGGCCCAGGTACTCACCGTGCTGCAGCACCTGGTCCCGCGGCGCCAGCTGGCCGAGCTGTGCATCACCGGCGAGAGCATCACCAGCGCGCAGGCCCTCGCCATCGGGCTGGTGAACTACGTGGACGAGGACCTGGACGGCAGGCTCGACTGGCTGTTGCAGCGCATCCTCGACAAATCGCCGGCGGCGATCCGCCGCGGCCTCTACACGATGAAGGCGATCGACACGATGGCCTTCGAGGAATCCATGGCGTTCACCGAAAGCCAGATCGCGCTGTTCACCCTGACCGAGGACGCGAAGGAAGGGCAGGCCGCGTTCCAGCAGAAGCGCAAGCCGCAGTGGAAGGGGCGATGATGGACAAGGTCGTTCGCATCGGCGGTGCCTCCGGCTTCTGGGGCGACAGCAGCGTGGCTGCGCCGCAACTGGTGGCCAAGGGCGAGCTGGACTACCTGGTGTTCGACTACCTGGCGGAACTGACCATGTCGATCCTGGCGGCGGCGCGCGCCAAGAAGCCGGAGCTGGGCTACGCCAGCGATTTCGTGGACGTGACCATGAAGGCGATCGTGCGCGAGGTGGCGCGCAAGGGCATCCGCGTGATCAGCAACGCGGGCGGGGTGAACCCGCAGGCCTGCGCGCAGGCGCTGGCCACGCTGGCCGCGGAGCAGGGCGTGCAGCTGAAGATCGCGGTGGTGACGGGCGACGACGTGCTGCCGCTCGTGCCGCAGCTGCGCGAGCAGGGCGTGGGCGAGCTGCAGACCGGCGCGCCGCTGCCGGAGCGCCTGCTGACCGCCAACGCCTACCTGGGCGCCTTGCCGATCCGCGCCGCCCTCGATGCCGGCGCGCAGGTGGTGATCACGGGGCGCTGCGTGGACAGCGCGGTGACGCTGGGCGCGCTGATGCATGCCTTCGGCTGGCGCGAGGATGACTACGACCGGCTGGCGCAGGGCAGCCTGGCCGGCCACGTCATCGAGTGCGGCTGCCAGGCGACCGGCGGGCTGCACACCGACTGGGAGTCCGTCCCCGACTGGGCGCACATCGGCTACCCGGTGATCGAGTGCCAGGCCGACGGCAGCTTCGTGGTCGGCAAGCCGAACGACACCGGCGGGCTGGTGAACACCGCGGTGGTGGCCGAACAGATGCTGTACGAGATCGGCGATCCCCGCCGCTACCTGCTGCCGGACGTCACCTGCGACTTCACCCAGGTGCGGCTGGAGCAGCTGGGCGAGCACCGCGTGCGCGTGACCGGCGCGCGCGGGCTGCCGCCCGGGCCGGGCTACAAGGTCTCCGCCACGTACATGGACGGCTTCCGCTGCACGGCGCAGCTGACCATCGTCGGCTTCGATGCCGCGCGCAAGGCGCAGCGCACCGGCGAGGCGATCCTGGCCCGCACGCGCGAGCTGTTCGCGCAGCGGCGCTGGCTGCCGTACACGCGCACGCACGTCGAGGTACTGGGTTCCGAGCTCGCGTACTACGGCCCGCACGCGCGTGCGCAGGACGTGCGCGAGGCCGTGCTGCAGGTGGCGGTAATGCATCCGCAGAAGGAGGCCCTGGAGCTCTTCGCGCGCGAGATCGCGCCGGCGGGGACCAGCTGGGCGCCGGGCACGACCGGCGCCGGCGGGCGGCCCAGCCCCTCGCCGTGCATCCGGCAGTTCGCCTTCATGGTCGACAAGGGCCGCGTGAAGGCCCAGGTGCGCATCGGCGCGGAGGCGCAGGACGTGGTGGTGCCCACCGGGCAGGCCCCGGTGCCGCCGCCGGAGCCGACCCCGGCGCCCGACGCGACCCTGCCCCGCGCGGACTGGCCGCAGGTGCCGCTGGTGCAGCTCGCCTGGGCGCGCAGCGGCGACAAGGGCAACCACTCCAACATCGGCGTGATCGCGCGCCGGCCCGACTGGCTGCCGTGGCTGCGCGGGCAGCTGACGCCGGAGCGGGTGAAGGATTGGCTGGGGCACCTGGTGGAAGGGGACGTGGTCCGGTATGACGTGCCCGGGATCCATGCGATGAACTTCCTGTGCACGGAGGCGCTGGACGGCGGGGGGATGGCGTCGCTGCGCAATGACCCGCTGGGCAAGGGGATGGCGCAGATCCTGCTGGCGATGCCGGTGGCGGTGCCGCCGGGGTGGCGGTGAGTGCGATCTGTCGCGGTTCGGGCTGCGCCGCTTCCTGTAGGTCGTGGTGAGCCCGGAGGCGAACCGCGACACCTCAGGTCGCGAAGCCGCCGGCGAACACGCCCTTGAGGTGATCCACGAAACACTGCACCGCCCGCGGCACCTGCGGTGCCCACGGCCGGATCGCGTAGATCCCGTCGCCGAAGAACCCCAGCGGCCGCCACTCCGGCAGCACCTGCACCAGCTGCCGCGGGCCCAGATGGGCGGCCGCGCTGAAGTCCGGCAGCAGGCCGACGCCCAGCCCGCCCAGCACCGCTTCCCGCAGCACCTCGCTGTTGTTCGCCCGCAGCGGCCCATCCACCGCCACCACCACCCGCTCCGCCTTGCGCCCCGACCCGCGCTCGAAGGACCAGCTCTGGCCCGCGGTATCGCGCAGGTACAGCAGGCAGGCGTGCTGCCCCAGCTCGGACGGGTGCGACAGGCGCCCGTGCCGACGCAGGTAGTCGGCACTGGCGACCAGCAGCGATCGCGAGGGGCAGAGCTTCCAGGCCACGTGCGTCTCCGGCGGCGCCTGCGTGTGCCGGATCGCGATGTCGAAGCCCTCCTGCGGCAGGTTGGCCAGCCGGTCGCCCAGGTCCAGCTCGAGCCGGATCTCCGGGTACCGCTGCTGGAAGGCCGGCAGCGAAGGCGCGACGTACTGCCGCCCCAGGGCCACCGGGGCGGTCACGCGCAGCAGGCCGCGCGGGCTGCCCGCCAGGTCGCGGATGCCGGCGAAGCTCTGCGCGATGCGCTCGAAGGAAGCGCGGGTCTCGTCGGCCAGCTGCTGTCCCGCCAGCGTCAGGCCCACCGAGCGGGTGGTCCGCCGCACCAGCGGCACCCCGGCGGCGCGCTCCAGCTCCGCGATGCGGGTGCTCACCGAGGCCTTGGAGATGCCCAGCCGCCGCGCCGCCTGGGTGTAGCTGCGCGTTTCGGCCAGCACGGTGAGCAGGTGCAGGTCGGAGAAGACGGGGGTGGTGCCGGCGTTCATGGTGGATTGTTCATTTTCGCAAACAATCTGATCGGCAGGCGCGTATTTCCAAAGCGCCCCCGCGGGCCTAGACTGGCCCTCCGTTGCACGGAAGGTCCCTCATGAACGCACCCGACAAGTCCCGCCCCGCCGCCTCGCTGGCTTCCATCGAACACTGGATCAACGGCAAGGTCGTGCCCGGCCAGGGCGGCCGCCGCGCCGACGTCTTCAATCCCGCCACCGGGCAGGTCACCGGCCGCGTCGCGCTGGCCAACACCGCAGAGGTCGCGCAGGCCGTGGCCGCCGCGCAGGCCGCCTTCCCCGCCTGGGCCGACACGCCGCCGATCCGGCGCGCGCGCGTCATGTTCAAGTTCCTGGAACTGCTGAACAGGCACCGCGACGAACTGGCCCGCATGATCACCGCCGAACACGGCAAGGTATTCACCGACGCGCAGGGCGAGGTCACGCGCGGCATCGACATCGTCGAGTTCGCCTGCGGCATCCCGCAGCTGCTCAAGGGCGACTACACCGACCAGGTCTCCACCGGCATCGACAACTGGACGATGCGCCAGCCCCTGGGGGTGGTCGCCGGCATCACGCCCTTCAACTTCCCGGTGATGGTGCCGATGTGGATGTACCCGGTGGCCATCGCCGCCGGCAACACCTTCATCCTCAAGCCGAGCCCGCTGGACCCCACGCCTTCGCTGCGCATGGCCGAACTGCTCAAGGAAGCCGGCCTGCCCGACGGCGTGTTCAACGTGGTGCAGGGCGACAAGGACGCCGTGGACGCGCTGCTGGAGCACCCCGACGTCAAGGCGATCTCCTTCGTCGGCTCCACCCCGATCGCGCAGAAGATCTACGAGACCGGCGCGAAGCACGGCAAGCGCGTGCAGGCGCTGGGCGGCGCCAAGAACCACATGGTGGTCATGCCCGATGCCGACATGGACCAGGCCGTCGATGCCCTGATCGGCTCGGCCTTCGGCTCCGCCGGCGAGCGCTGCATGGCGATCTCGGTGGGCATCCTGGTGGGCGACGCCGCCGACAGGATCATGGCCAAGCTGAAGGAACGCACCGAGACGCTCAAGGTGAAGAACGGCGTGGAGCTGGACGCCGAGATGGGCCCGATCGTCAGCAAGGTGGCGCACGAGCGCATCACCGGCTACATCGGCCAGGGCCAGACCGAGGGCGCGAAGCTGGTCGTGGACGGCCGTACCTTCCAGGGCGCCAAGGCGGGCGCGGGCTGCGACAACGGCTTCTGGCTGGGCGGCACGCTGTTCGACAACGTCACGCCCGACATGAAGATCTACAAGGAAGAGATCTTCGGCCCCGTGCTCGGTTGCGTACGCGCGAAGGACCTGAAGGAAGCCACCGACCTGATCAACGCCCACGAATACGGCAACGGCGTGTCGCTGGTCACGCGCGACGGCAACACGGCGCGCGAGTTCAGCCGCCGGGTGCAGGTCGGCATGGTGGGCGTCAACGTGCCGATCCCGGTGCCCATGGCCTGGCACGGCTTCGGCGGCTGGAAGAAGAGCCTGTTCGGCGACATGCACGCCTACGGCGAGGAAGGCGTGCGCTTCTACACCAAGCAGAAGTCGATCATGCAGCGCTGGCCGGAAAGCATCGGGAAAGGCGCCGAGTTTGTAATGCCCACCTCGAAGTAGGCCCACCCCCGAAGCGGCCTGCGGCCGCCTCCCCCTCGAGGGGGCGCCACCAGCGGACCGGCAAAGCCGG
>DASWUI010000729.1:0-2773 GCA_036401715.1 Ramlibacter sp.
CGACCGTCCGCTGCTGCGCAATGGTGATGAGCTCGATCAGCGCCGCGACGAGTTCGGCCGCGTTGGGCGGCTTCGCACCGGGCGCGCCGCCGGCAGGCCCGCCGGCGGGGGCCGGGGCCGGGCGGTTGGAAGCGGCCCGGATCAGTTGCACGAACGGTTGCAGCGGTTCCGCACCCAGGTAGCTTTCGCAATAGCCCTGGAACACGCGGAACTCCGGGGCCGGCAGCCCCCGTTCGAACTCCTGCAGCAGCCGGGTCTTGCCGATGCCCGGCTCGCCCATGACCAGCAGGAGCTCGGGCGAGCTTCCGAGCCCCGCCCGGCGCGCGGCGGCATGGAGTGCCTGCAGGGCCTGGGCACGGCCGATGAAGGGAATCGTTCCGCGCCGCGAGACCGCCTCGAATCGACGCGCGACCATCGAGCGCCCGAGGATGCGCAGCACCCTCAGTTCGCGGGTGCGCCCCCGCACTTCCATGTCGAAGGGGGCGGACGCGCTGAAGAAGTCCTGCTGTGGCCCCAGCGTCGCTTCGCTGACGAGGATTTCGCCGGCGGCGGCAGCCGAGCAGAGCCGGAAAGCGGTGTTGGCGACTTCGCCGGTGACGTCGAAGCGGCCCCTCTCGATGTCGCCCTCGCTGACGACCAGCACGCCGGCATGGATGCCGGAGTGCATCTGCAAGGCGGTGGCCGCGGCGCCGCTGCCGGCGCGAAGCTGCGCCGCGCGCGCATGCAGTTCCAGGGCCGCCTCCGTGGCCCGCCGCCCATCGTCCTCGCGCGCCACCGGGTGCCCGAACAGGGCCAGGACGCCGTCGCCCTGCGCCCGCGCAATGCTGCCGCCGTGGCGCGAGATGACCGTGCGCGCGACGTGCCGGAACTCGTCGAGGAGCTCCAGGTAGAGCTCGGCTTCGATTTCCTCGGCGAGTTGCGACGATCCGGACAGGTCGGCGAACAGCACCGTCACATGGCGGCGCTCCACGCCGGTGGAGACAGCCTTGTCGTGGGAGCGGGTACTGCCTGTGTTCATCGGGCCATTCTGCCCGATGCTTACATTTCGATGCAATGGCCCGAGAGCGGTTTCATTCTTCCGGCGGGGCGGCGGCTGTGCCGCGCCGCCAGCTCACCACCTCGCCGGCAACGCCTTCACCAGCACGATCCTCTGGTCCCTCTTGGCCACGTACCCGCCGATCTCCAGGTCCTTCATCAGCTTGCTGATCATCTCGCGCGAGCAGGCGAGGTGGCTGGCGATCTCCCGGTGCGTGATGCGCTCGCGCAGCGTGCGCGAGCCGTCGGCGGCCGGCGGGCCCGCCATGTCTTCCAGCAGGCGCTTGGCCCGGCCGTAGACGTCGATCAGCGCCAGGCTGCGCGTGCTTTCGGTGGCCAGCCGGGCGCGGCGGATCAGGCGCGCCATCATCTCCAGCGCGAATGTGGGTTCCTCGGCGATGTAGGCGAGCAGGGTTTCGCGCGTGATCACCGAGCAGGTCGTGGTCTCCAGCGTCTCCACGTTGGCCGAGCGCGGCCCGCCGTCCAGCGACATCTCGCCCACGTACTCGCCTGCGCCGTAGATGCCCAGCGTGATCTCCTTGCCGTTCGGGTCCGCGGCATAGGCGCGCAGCCGCCCCGAGCGCACGATGTACAGGGTGCTGCCGAGGTCGCCCTCCTGGATCAGCAGCTGGCCGCGGCGGAAGGTGCGCTCCGCGCCGCGCGCTGCCAGGGCCTCGGTGTGCGACTGCCCCGAAGCCAGTGCGCCGCCGGCCGCCGCGGCGGGTTGCAGGGTGGGCAGCGGCCGGTGGTCGCTCATAGGTCGTGCGATGCGGCCCGCGGCGTGATGGACAGCGTCATGGGCACCACCGGCGGCAGGCTGGCGATGCGCTGGATCATGCCGCGGATGCTGTTGATGCCGGTCTTGTCCCTGAGGGATCGCACGTGCGTGCGCACCGTGTTCTCGGAGACGCCCTTGGCCGTGGCGATCTCCGGCACCCGCAGCCCCTCGCACAGCAGCTTGAGCACCGCCTCCTCGGCGGGCGTCAGCCCGTGGCTGCGCGAGAAGAAGGTCAGCGCCAGGTTGCCGGTGTCGTTCTGGCGGCCGAGCATCAGCAGCACCGAGCCGCCTTCCTCGAAGCCGTGGAACAGCGGGACGCAGGCCACGTGCAGCGACTGGTCGCCGTTGCGCAGCACGATCATCTCGCGGCGGCCCTGGGCGGCGCGCTGCACGCCGCGCACGATCTGCTCGGTGTGCCAGGCCGTCGGCCCCAGCAGGCGCTCGCCCTGGGTGCGCATGAAGCGCTCGCGGGCGATCTCGTGGCGGGCCAGGTGGTTCGCATGCTGGACCACGCAATCGACGGAGACCACGATCAGCCCGTAGTCGATCTCCTCCAGCACGCGCCAGGCCCAGTCGTCCATGGACGGCGCCGCCGCGGCGGGCAGGGAATGCAGGACGTTCTGGGAGCGGTGTTCGGCAGTGGTGTACATGGATTCCTCCGTTCGCATGCAGGGCAGTCTAGGCAGCAGGCTCTGCGGGAGGACACGGCTCGTTACCGGCCGAAATGTAATCCATTCACCTTTGCGTGGCGAGCAGCCGCAGCAGCTCGCGCTGCAGGTCCGCGGGCGCCTCGTACTGCACCCAGTGGCCGGCGCCGGGCACCAGCACGAGCTCGCCGAAGCGCGGCGCGCTGCGCAGCAGCGGCTCCAGGCGATGCATGCTTTCCACGTACAGGGCATCGGCGGCGCCGTAGATCGCATCGACCGGGCAGGCGAGCTTCGGCAGCGTCTGCAGCACGAT
>DASWUI010000730.1:0-6775 GCA_036401715.1 Ramlibacter sp.
TCGGCGCCGCGCGCCCGGCGCGGGCTGCGCGACTCAGGTGCGCAGCGGGGCGGGCTCGTGGGCGACCGCGGGAGGGACGATGGGCGTGCCCGCGCAGCACGGGCAGCCACGGGCGTGCGGATAGCGCAGCCGCGCGACCGCCAGGGCCTGCGCCACTTCGTCGAAATCGCCCAGGTACTCCTTGGCGCCGCCTCCGGGAAAGCAGCCGGGCGGACAGCGGCTGCGGTCGTGGACGGCATGGGCCCCGTCCGGCTGCGCGTCACACGCGACAAAGTAGCTGGCCATGTTGTTCTTTCGTTCTCGGAAAGGCCATGCTAGGGAAATGCGCGCGGCAGCGGCATCCACCAATCGGCGGACCGGGTTCCTCCGGTCAACGGAGGCGCTGCTCCGCCAGGGTGATGCGCAGTTGCGTGACCAGCCGGTCCATCGCCTCGCCGTCCTCGGCGAGCACGCGGCGCGCGCCGAAACGCTGGAAGTCGGCCCAGCGGATGTGCCAGGAGCGGGTGTCGGTGAGTTCGACGTAGAGCGAAGGCTCGCCCCCGGTGGCGTGGCACTTGCCGGAGATGAGGTGGCCCACGCGCAGCTCGCGGCAGATGAGTTCCAGCGCGTGCGGCGGCGCCTTGGCCAGGAAGTCGGAGCTGATCAGGATGGCGCGCGTGGCCGGGTCGCCGGCCAGCCGCTCGCGCAAGCGATCGGCGATCTCGGTGCCCAGCAGGGCCAGCTGGGGGTCGTCGCCGCAGGGCGCGAAAGGCAGGACGGCCACCAGCGGCCGCCCCGGCGGTGCGAGGGCGAGGGGGGGATCCAGGGCGGTGCCGTCAGAGGTGTTCAAGCGAGGGCCCGGGCGCGAGCCGCGGTCGAAGCTGCGTGCGGACCATTCTAGGGACGCCGTTCCGGCCGGCCTCCTGCGATCGCAGGGGAAAATTCCGGCGAAAGCTGTGACCCAGTGCCTAGGTTTCGCTGCCGGTCACCCGCTTCCAGGCGGCCCGGGCGGCTTCGCGGGCGTCCTCCCAGCGCAGGCGCGACTTGCCGCGGACGCGGGCGAAGTCGCCCTCCAGCTCGCCTTCCAGCTGCTCGAATTCGCCGATGCGGCGCACCGGGCCGGTGTAGCCCACGCGGTAGGCGGGGCCGTAGTCCTCGTAGGTGAACTCGCTGCGGTAGTACGGCTCGGTGCGGTAGGCCTCGCGCCAGTACGCCTCCTCGGCGGTCGGGTTGATGGCGGGCGGGGCGGCAAGTTCGGTGGTCATCGCGCGGCTCCTTGGGCGAGCATGGTGCGGCGCCGCGGCGGCGCAGGCCCAGCGGCGGCCGGCGCTTCCGGCTGTAGGACGCGGGCGCTGTCGCGGGGCGCGGGCACTGGGTATGCTTGGGCGCATGAGCAAGGCGTTCACGCGCGAAACCGACACCGAGGAAGACGAGGAAGGCGGCGGCCTGCCGCCGCTGCCGGCCGGCGGCAAGAACTACATCACGCCGCAGGGCTATGCGCGCCTGCGCGGCGAGCTGCTGCACCTGATCGACGAGGAACGGCCCAAGGTGGTGGAGGTCGTGCACTGGGCCGCGAGCAACGGCGACCGCTCGGAGAACGGCGACTACCTGTACGGCAAGAAGCGCCTGCGCGAGATCGACCGCCGCATCCGCTTCCTGACCAAGCGCCTGGAGATCGCGGAAGTGACCGACCCGTCGCTGCACCACGGGCACGACCAGGTGTTCTTCGGCGCCACGGTGACCTACGTCGAGGAGGACACGGGCGTGGAGCGCACGGTGACCATCCTCGGAATCGACGAGGCCGACAGCGCGCAGGCCCAGGTGAGCTGGATCTCGCCGATCGCGCGGGCGCTGCTGAAGGCGCGCGAGGGCGACGTGGTGAAGCTGGTGACGCCGCTGGGGGCGAAGGACGTCGAGATCCTGAAGGTGGAGTATCCGCCACGGCACTGAGCTGCCGCGCCGCGGCAGCTTCCAACGCCTTGGGTCCCCGCCTGCGCGGGGATGACGGGAGGCCTCAGCCGCCCGCGCGAATCCTCTGCGCGTTCATCACGCTCGGCGTGCGCTTCAGGTTCCGCAGCACCGCTTCCAGGTGCGTGCGATCCCGCACCGCCACCACGAAGCGCAGGTCGGTGGCGTCCTGCGCCCGTTCGTCGTCCATGTCCACGTGGGTGATGTCCGCCTCGGCGGTCGCCAGCGCCGCGGCCACGCGCGCCAGCGCGCCCTTGCCGTTGGCCACCGTCACCAGGATGCCGGTCTCGAAGGAACGCACCGGCTCCTCCGCCCATTCCACGCCGATGAAGCGCTCGGCGTCCTTGTGCTGCAGCCGCTTGGCCACCGTGCAGTCGGTGGTGTGCACCACCAGGCCCTCGCCGCGCCCCAGGTAGCCGAGGATCGGGTCGCCCGGCACCGGGCGGCAGCAGCTGGCGAACTGCACCGAGGCGTTCTCGCTGCCATCGAGCGTGAGGCCGCCCTGCGACACGTTCTCGTGGGCGGTGAAGCGCTCGCGACTGAGCAGCACCGCGTCCGGCTTCTCGCCCATCTCGGCCAGCAGCGTCATCAGCCGCTTGGCCACGATGCCCGCGATGCGCTTGCCCAGGCCCAGGTCCGTCAGCAGCTCGGCCCGGCTCTTGTTGCCGGTGAAGCGCAGCAGCTTTTCCCACAGCGCGTGGTAGGTGTCGTTGTCCGCCGGCAGCTTCTCCATGCCCTCGGCGCGCAGCGCCTGAGTCAGCAGCTTTTCCCCCAGCTGCTGCGACTCCGCCTGCGCCAGGGTCTTCAGGTGGTGCCGGATCTTCGAGCGGGCCCGGCCGGTGCGCACGAAACCGAGCCATGCCGGATTCGGCGTGGACACGGGCGCGGTCACCACCTCCACCACGTCGCCGTTCTTCAGCTCGGTGCGCAGCGGCACCTGCGCGCCGTTGATGCGCGCGGCCACCGTGTGGTCCCCCACGTCCGAGTGGATCGCATAGGCGAAGTCCACCACCGTGGCGCCGCGCGGCAGCGCCAGGATCTGGCTCTTGGGCGTGAACACGTACACCGCGTCCGGGAACAGGTCGATCTTGACGTGGTCCCAGAACTCCGCCGCGTCGCGCGTCTCGTTCTGGATGTCCAGCAGCGACTGCAGCCACTTGGTCCCGAGCCGCTCGGTGTTCTCTTCCTGCGGCGCGCTCGCCTTGTACAGCCAGTGCGCCGCCACGCCGGATTCGGCCACCAGGTGCATGGCCTCGGTGCGCAGCTGGAACTCCACGTTCACGCCCGAGGGACCCACCAGGGTGGTGTGCAGCGACTGGTAGCCGTTGATCTTGGGGATGGCGATGTGGTCCTTGAACTTGCCGGGCACCGGCTTGTACAGCTGGTGCAGCAGGCCCATGGCCGTATAGCAGTCGGTCACCGTCGGCACGATGATGCGGAAGCCGTAGATGTCCGTCACCTGGGCGAAGCTCAGGTGCTTCTCGTCCATCTTCTTGTAGATGGAGAACAGCGTCTTCTCGCGGCCCGCGATGCGCACCTTCATGCCGGCGGCCTCGAAGGCGTTCTCGACGTCGCGGTGCACCTTCTGGATCAGGTCGCGGCGGCGGCTGCGCGCCCGCGCCACCGCCTTGGCCAGGGTGGCGTAGCGCCAGGGCTTGAGGTAGCGGAAGGACAGCTCCTGCAGCTCGCGGTAGGTGGTGTTGAGGCCCAGCCGGTGCGCGATGGGCGCATAGATGTCCAGGGTCTCGCTGGCGATGCGGTGCCACTTCTCGCGCGGCACGTCTTCCAGCGTGCGCATGTTGTGCGTGCGGTCGGCCAGCTTCACCAGGATGACGCGCACGTCGCGCGCCATGGCCAGCAGCATCTTGCGGAAGCTCTCGGCCTGGTTCTCTTCCCGCGTGTTGAACTGCAGCTTGTCCAGCTTGGTCAGGCCGTCGACCAGTTCGGCCACCGGGGCGCCGAAGCGCTCGATCAGCTGCGGCTTGGTGACGCCGCAGTCCTCGATGGCGTCGTGCAGCAGGGCGGCCATGAGCGCCTGGACGTCGAGCTTCCACTCGGCGCACTGGGCGGCGACCGCGATCGGGTGGGTGATGTAGGGCTCGCCGCTGGCGCGCATCTGGCCCAGGTGCGATTCGTCGGCGAACCGGTAGGCCTTGCGCACCAGGTCCACTTCGGACGGGTCCAGGTAGTCCAGGCGGGCGGTCAGCGCGGCAAAGCTGGCCGCTGCGGCGTTGGCCGCGGCGGGGGAGGGGAGGATGGGGCTGCTGGGCCGTTTGCCGCTGCCCGAAACCGGTGGGAGCACCGCGCTCATGCCCCTAATGTAGCGCGGGGGCTACGGCTGAGGGTAGGCGGAAAGGAAAAAGCACCGCGGGGCGGTGCTTTTCGGGGGCCCGCTGGCGCGGGCGGGAGGCCTTGGGTCCCCGCCTGCGCGGGGATGACGCAAACGTCAGCCGGGCACCTTCTTGAGCATCTCCAGGCCGATCTTGCCTTCGGCGATCTCGCGCAGGGCGGTCACGCCCGGCTTGTTCTTGCTCTCGATCTTGGGCGCGTGGCCCTGGCTCAGCATGCGGGCGCGGTAGGTCGCGGCCAGCACCAGCTGGAAGCGGTTGGGAATCTTCTCGAGACAGTCTTCGACGGTGATGCGGGCCATGGATTCTCCGGGGGCTGGGGCTTCAGATGCCGAGGGCCTGGAAGGTGTCGGCGCGCAGGCGGCGCTGGGACAGGTACTTCAGGCGCTGGGAATGCACGATCGCTTTGAGGTCAAAAAGCGCGCGCTCAAATAACTCGTTGATTATAACGAAGTCGAATTCTTTCGCCTGCGCCAGTTCGGCGGCCGCATTGGCGAGTCGGGTTTCGATCACCTCGGGCGAGTCCTCCCCGCGGCGCTCCAGGCGGGAGCGCAGTTCCTCCCAGCTGGGGGGCAGGATGAAGATCAGGACCGCGTTGGTGAAGATGCGCTTGATCTGCAGGGCGCCCTGCCAGTCGATCTCCAGGATCACGTCGGAGCCGTGGGCGATGCGGTCCTCGATCATCTTCTTGGAGGTGCCGTAGCGCCGGCCGTGCACGTGGGCCCACTCCACGAAGCCGTCGTTCAGGACCATCTGGTCGAACTCGCCGTCCGAGACGAAGAAGTACTCGCGCCCGTGCTTTTCCTGGCCGCGCGGCGGCCGGGTGGTATGCGAAACGGAGGGCTGGACGTGCGAATCGAGCTCCAGCAAGGCCTTGACCAGGCTGGACTTGCCGGCGCCGGAGGGGGCTGCGACGACGAAGAGGTTGCCGGGGTAGTCCATGGCGGATTGTAGGGGCCGGCCCTTACTCGATGTTCTGGACCTGCTCGCGCATCTGTTCCACCAGCACCTTCATGTCCACCGAGATCTTCGTCAGCTCCAGCGCCGCCGACTTGGAGCCCAGGGTGTTGGCCTCCCGGTGCAGCTCCTGGATCAGGAAGTCCAGCCGCTTGCCGACCTCGCCGCCCTTGCCGATCAGGCGCTCGATTTCGTCGAGGTGCGCGGCCAGGCGGGTCAGTTCCTCGGCGACGTCGATCCGGATGGCGAAGGCGGTGGCCTCGCTCAGCGCCCGGTCCTGCGCCGCCTCCGGCGTGGCGGTGCCTTCGCCCAGCGCCATGGCTTCCTTCCAGCGCTCCAGGAACTTCTGGCGCTGCTGCTCCACCAGCTGCGGCACCAGCGGCTTGGCCTGCGACGCCAGCGCGCGCAGCTGCCCCAGGTGCCCGAGCAGCATCCTGGCCAGCCGCGCGCCTTCGCGCTCGCGGGCGGCGACCAGGTCCTCCAGCGTCTTGCGGGCCAGCTGCTGCAGGCTCTCGCCCCAGTCCACGGAGGTGTCGCCCTCCGAGGCGGACAGGCGCAGGATCTCGGCCACCGACAGGGCGCCGGCCGTGGGCATCCAGGTCTTGACCGTGTCCTGCACCGCGGCCAGCCGCTGCAGGATGGCCATGGACGGCTCCCGCGCGAGTTCCGCGGCGGCGCCCTCGACGCCGGCCCGCACTTCGACCTTGCCGCGCTTGATGCGGGCCGAAATCAGCTCGCGCAGGGCCGGTTCATGGGCCCGCAGCTCCTCGCCGAGGCGGAAGGACAGGTCCAGGAAACGGCTGTTGACCGACCGGATCTCCAGCCCAAGCCGCATCGCTGTTGCGGGCTTGCTGCCATCGTGACCGGCCGGCGCGGTCCCCGGGCTGGTTTGTGCCGAGGCGTAACCGGTCATACTGTAAACTGGCATGCAGAGGGGTCTTTGAAGTCGTTGCGGGGAATGCGGCAGTCGCAGGGGCGCGGGAGCGCCCCCACAATCTTCAAATTATGTCAAAGCTCAAACCGGCACCTTTACCGCCGGATACCGTGATCGGAGGCTACCGTGTGGTGCGCAAGCTGTCCGCCGGGGGCTTTGGCGTCGTCTATCTCGCCGTCGACAACGAGGGCCAGCAGGTCGCGATCAAGGAATACCTGCCCTCCTCCCTCGCCACGCGTCCCCCCGGGGAGCTGCTGCCGCAGGTGGCTCCCGAGAAGCTCTCCCTCTACCGCCTCGGCCTGAAAAGCTTCTTCGAAGAGGGCCGCTCGCTCGCGCAGATCTCCCACAGCTCCGTGGTGAGCGTGCTGAACTTCTTCCGCGAGAACGAGACCGTCTACATGGTGATGAACTACCTGGAGGGCGCGACCCTGCAGGATTTCATCATCACCGCGCGCGAGCTGAAGAAGCAGAAGGTGTTCCGAGAATCGACCATCCGGTCGCTGTTCGACGAGATCCTGCGCGGCCTGCGCATCGTGCACCAGCACAAGATGTTGCACCTGGACATCAAGCCCGCCAACATTTTCATCAC
>DASWUI010000731.1:0-7344 GCA_036401715.1 Ramlibacter sp.
AGTTTTTGCAGATCGGATAAACGAATTTCCGCCTTGTACGGCTTGGCGAGCGACTTGAATCCGCGCTTGGGCAGGCGGCGCTGCAGCGGCATCTGGCCGCCTTCGAAGCCGACCTTGTGGTAGCCGCCCGCGCGGGACTTCTGGCCCTTGTGGCCGCGGCCGGCGGTCTTGCCCAGGCCGGAACCGATGCCACGGCCGACGCGGCGACGCGCCTTCTTCGAGCCTTCAGCGGGCTTGAGGTTGTTCAGTTCCATGTCAGAGCACCTTCACCAGGTAGTCGACCTTGTTGATCATGCCGCGCACCGCAGGGGTGTCCTGCAGTTCGCTGACCGAGTTCAGCTTGCGCAGGCCCAGGCCGCGCACGGTGTCGCGGTGGGACTGCTTGGTGCCGATGGGGCTGCGCACCAGCTGCACCTTCACCGTCTTCTGTTGTTCGTTCGCCATTGCGTACTCCTTAGGCGGCGAAGATGTCTTCGACCGACTTGCCGCGCTTGGCCGCCACCTGACCGGGGGTCGTGGCGTTCTTCAGCGCGTCGAACGTGGCGCGGACCATGTTGTAGGGGTTCGTCGAACCGTGGCTCTTGGCCACGATGTCGGTGATGCCCATCACTTCGAACACGGCGCGCATCGGGCCGCCGGCGATGATGCCGGTACCCTTGGGAGCGGGAGCCATCATCACGCGCGCGGCACCGTGGTGGCCGTACACGTTGTGGTGGATCGTGCCGTTCTTGAGCGTCACGCTGGTCATGTTGCGGCGCGCTTCTTCCATCGCCTTCTGCACGGCCAGGGGCACTTCCTTGGACTTGCCCTTGCCCATGCCGACCTTGCCGTTGCCGTCGCCGACCACGGTCAGCGCGGCGAAGCCCAGGATGCGGCCGCCCTTCACCACCTTGGTCACGCGGTTCACCGCGATCATCTTCTCGCGCAGGCCGTCTTCCGGACCGTCACCCTGCGTCTTCGCTTGGATCTTTGCCATATCGAGTTTCCGTGTCCGTTAGAACTGCAGGCCGGCCTCGCGGGCCGCTTCGGCCAGCGCCTTGACGCGGCCGTGGTAGGCGAAACCGGCGCGGTCGAAGGCGACCTTCTCGACGCCGGCGGCCTTCGCCTTCTCGGCGATGCGCTTGCCCACCGACTGGGCGGCGGCGACGGTGGCACCCTTGCCGGAGCCGCCGAGTTCCTTGCGCAGGTCGGCTTCGACGGTGGACGCCGTGGCCAGCACCTTGGAGCCGTCGTCGGAGATCAGGCTCGCGTAGATGTGCAGGTTCGTGCGGTTCACGGTCAGGCGGGCGACGCCCTGCTGGGCGATCCGGATCCGGGTCTGCTTCGCACGGCGCAGACGCTGTTCCTTCTTGGTCAACATCGTCATGCTCCTTACTTCTTCTTGGTCTCTTTGATCACGATCTTTTCGTTCGCATAGCGAATGCCCTTGCCCTTGTAGGGCTCGGGCGGACGAACGGCTCGGATCTCCGCGGCCAGCTGGCCCACGCGCTGGCGGTCGGCGCCCTTGACCACGATTTCCGTCGGGGTCGGGGTGGCCACCGTGATGCCCTCGGGCATTTCGATGTTCACGGGGTGCGAGAAGCCCACCGCGAGGTTCAGCTTGTTGCCTTGCGCGGTGGCCTTGTAGCCCACGCCGACAAGCGACAGCTTCTTCTCGAAGCCGGCGGTCACGCCCTGCACCATGTTGTTCACCAGCTGGCGCATGGTGCCGCTCATGGCGTTGGCTTCGCGCGAATCATTGGCGGCCGTGAAGGTCAGCTTGCCGCCTTCGCTGGTCACCTTGACCAGGGCGTTCTGCGCCAGGGAGAGCTGGCCGCCCTTGCCCTTGACGCTGATCTGGTCATCCTTGACGGCCACGTCGACGCCCTGGGGGACGGCGACCGGCATTTTTCCGACTCGGGACATTTCTCTATCCTTCCCTTAGGCGACGTAGCACAGCACTTCGCCACCGACACCGGTCGCGCGCGCCTTGCGGTCGGTCATCACGCCCTTGGGCGTGGTCACGATCGCCACGCCCAGGCCGTTCATGACCTGGGGAATGGCGTCGCGGCCCTTGTAGACGCGCAGGCCGGGACGGCTCACGCGCTCGATACGCTCGATCACCGGACGGCCGGCGTAGTACTTCAGGGCGATCTCGAGTTCGGTCTTGCCGCCCTCGGACTTCACCTGGAAGCCGTCGATGTAACCCTCGTCCTTCAGCACCTGGGCGATGGCCACCTTCACCTTGGAAGAGGGCACCGACACCGTCGCCTTGGAGACCATCTGCGCGTTGCGGATACGCGTCAGCAGGTCGGAGATGGGATCACTCATGCTCATATCTGTCTCTCCTGCCCTGGCTTACCAGCTGGCCTTGGTCACGCCCGGGATGTCGCCACCGAAGGCGAGCTCGCGGATCTTGGCGCGCGCCAGGCCGAACTGGCGGAAGGTTCCGCGCGGGCGGCCCGTCATTTCGCAGCGGTTGCGCTGGCGGGTGGGGTTGGCGTTGCGCGGGAGCTTCTGCAGCGCCAGGCGCGCGGCCATGCGCTCGTCGTCGCTCTTCTTCGCGTCGTTGGCGATGGCCTTCAGTTCCTCGTACTTCTTCGCGTACTGGGCGACCAGCTTCTCGCGCTTCAGCTCGCGTTGGATCAAAGCAGTTTTAGCCACGTTGTACCTTCAGTTCTTGAACGGGAAACGGAAGCCCGCGAGCAGCGCCTTGCACTCTTCGTCGGTCTTGGCCGTGGTGGTGATGGAGATGTTCAGGCCGCGCAGGGCGTCGACCTTGTCGTACTCGATCTCCGGGAAGATGATCTGTTCCTTGACGCCGATGTTGTAGTTGCCGCGGCCGTCGAAGGCACGGCCCGACACGCCGCGGAAGTCGCGCACGCGGGGCAGGGCAACCGTCACGAAACGGTCCAGGAATTCGTACATGCGGGCGCCGCGCAGCGTGACCATCGTGCCGATGGCCTGGCCTTCGCGGATCTTGAAGCCGGCGATGGCCTTCTTGGCCTTGGTCACCACGGGCTTCTGGCCGGCGATCTTGGTCAGGTCGCCGACGGCGTTTTCCATGACCTTCTTGTCCGCCACGGCCTCGCTCACGCCCATGTTCAGCGTGATCTTGGTGATGCGCGGGACCTGCATCGGCGACTTGTAGCCGAACTTCTCGGTCAGCTGCGGGACGACCTTTTCGCGGTAGTGTTGTTGCAGTCGGGACATGGTCAGGCCACCTTGATTTCTTCGCCGGAGGACTTGAACACGCGCTTGCGCGAGTCGCCGTCGACCTTGATGCCCACGCGGTCAGCCTTGCCGGTGGCGGAATTGAAGATCGCCACGTTGGACTGGTGGATCGGCATGGCCTTCTCCACGATGCCGCCGGTGGTGCCCTTCATGGGGTTGGGCTTGGTGTGCTTCTTCACCAGGTTGATGCCCTCGACGACCAGGTACTGGTCGTCCTTGCGCAGGGCCACGCGGCCGCGCTTGCCCTTGTCCTTGCCGGCCAGGACGATGACTTCGTCACCCTTGCGGATCTTGTTCATGGCGGGGTTCCTTACAGGACTTCCGGGGCCAGCGACACGATCTTCATGAACTTCTCGGTACGCAGTTCGCGCGTCACGGGTCCGAAGATGCGGGTGCCGATCGGCTCCAGCTTGTTGTTGAGCAGGACGGCGGCGTTGCCGTCGAACTTGATGAGGGAGCCGTCGCCGCGGCGGATGCCCTTGGCGGTGCGGACCACCACTGCGCTGTAGACCTCGCCCTTCTTGACGCGGCCACGCGGAGCGGCTTCCTTGATGCTCACCTTGATGATGTCGCCGACGCTGGCGTAGCGACGCTTGGAGCCGCCCAGCACCTTGATGCACAGGACGGACTTCGCGCCGGTGTTGTCGGCGACTTCGAGCCGAGATTCAGTCTGGATCATTTCGTTTATTCCCAACTTGTCCCGAACGCACCCTGCAGGACGATCCGGCAGGACATCGGGGCAGTCTTGGGCCCGCCGTCACCCCGAAGGGCTCCGTGTGGGCGACGCCGTCTCCCGTGAGGAAGCCAGCTGGATTAGCCATAGCCACCTCGCCTCCAAAAAGGCGAGCCCGCGATTATGGCAGATGGGCAGGCTTTGTCAAACGGGTCCTACATCGCGCCCGTTCAGGAGGGCATGCGCAGGTAGCTGGCGGCCAGTTCCCGGAAGGCCGCCGCCTGCGGGTCCGCCCCGGTTTCCTGGCGCAGCAGTTCGCCCACTTCCGCGGCCAGCGCGCCGGCCATCGCCGCGTCCAGGAACAGCAGGCGGATGCGGCGAGCCAGAACGTCCTCCACGGTCCGCGCATATTCATATCTGGCGGCGAAGCGCACCATGGCCGCCGTCAGGCCGCCGCCCAGGTGGCGATCGTCGCCCGGGAGGGAGGCGACCTCCCCTGCTTCGGTGCCATAGAGATGCAGACCCGGGGCGGCGCTGATCGAGGTAGCCACGGCGCCGGGCGCCGGTGCCCCCACCAGGGGCAAGTCAGCAGTCACTCCCGCAGGTACCCTCGCCAGCAGCCGGGCGTCGTAGCATTTCTCCAGCACGTCTTCGGCCATCGCGCGGTAGGTGGTCCACTTCCCGCCCGTCACGGTGACCAGGCCGCTGCGGCTCACCAGGACCGTATGCTCGCGGCTGATCGACTTGGTCGATTCGCTGGCTTCGCCCACCGGCTTGACCAGGGGCCGCAGGCCCACCCAGAGGCTGCGGACGTCCTCCCGGCGCGGCGCGCGGACGAGGTAGCGGCCGGCTTCGCTGAGGATGAACTCCAGTTCTTCCCGGAAGGGCCGCGGCTCCTTGGGCAGGTCGCCGCGGGGCGTGTCGGTCGTGCCGAGGATGAGCTTGCCCATCCAGGGCACGCCGAACAGCACGCGGCCGTCGGCGGTCTTGGGCACCATCAGCGCGTGGGCACCGGGCAGGAATTCGCGGTCCACCACCGCGTGCACGCCCTGGCTGGGCGCCACCAGCGGCTTGACGCTGCGGCCCAGGGCCTCGGCATCCTGGCGCCGCAGTTCGTCCACCCACACCCCCGTCGCATTGACCACGCAGGCGGCGCGCACCGTGAATTCACGCCCGCTCTCGGCGTCCCGGCAACCGAGCCCGACGAGCTTGCCGCCGTCGTGCAGCAGCGAAGTGACGCGGCAGTAATTGACCACCAGCGCGCCGCGCGCCGCGGCCGTGCGCGCCAGCGCCAGCGCCAGGCGGGCGTCGTCGAACTGGCCGTCCCAATACTTCACGCCGCCCTTGAGCCCCTCGGGCCGGGCGGTCGGCAGGCAGGCCAGCGTCTGGCTGCGGCTCAGGAACTGGGTGGGCCCCAACCCCGCGGCGCCCGCCAGCGCGTCGTACACCTTCAGCCCGGCGCCGTAGAAGGGCGTCTCCCAGAGCTTGTACGAGGGCATCACGAAGGGCAGCGGCTGCGCCAGGTGCGGCGCGTTCTTCAGCAGCCGGGTGCGCTCCTGCAGCGCCTCGCGCACCAGCCCGATGTTGCCTTGGGCCAGGTAGCGCACGCCACCATGGACCAGCTTGGTGGCGCGCGACGAGGTGCCCTTGGCGAAATCGTGCGCCTCCAGCAGGACCACGCGCAGCCCCCGCGCGGCCGCGTCGAGCGCGACCCCCAGGCCGGTGGCGCCGCCGCCGACGACCGCCAGGTCCCAGGTGCCGCCCTGCGCCAGGCGCGCCAACAGTTCGTCGCGCCGTGCCGGGACGGCGCGGGTCGTGGGCGGCGGGGTCAAGGGCGGGCCCAGCCCTTGGCGCGCTCGACGGCGTCGCGCCAGCGCGCGAGCTTGGCGACCCGTTCGGCTTCGCCCAGGCGCGGCTCGAAGCGGCGCTCGGCCTGCCATTGCGAAGAGATCTGGTCGGCGCCACCCCAGAACCCGGTGGCCAGTCCCGCCAGGTAGGCAGCGCCCAGCGCCGTCGTTTCGGTCACTTGCGGCCGCACCACGGGGACGCCCAGGAAATCCGCCTGCATCTGCATCAGCAGATTGTTGCGCGAAGCGCCGCCGTCCACGCGCAATTCCCGCAGCGGGATGCGCGCATCCCTGGCCATCGCGCCGAAGACGTCGGCCGACTGCAACGCGACCGCCTCCAGCGCGGCGCGCGCGATGTGCGCGCGGCCGGTGCCCCGCGTCATGCCGACCAGCGTGCCGCGCGCATAGCCGTCCCAGTCGGGCGTGCCCAGGCCGGCGAAGGCCGGCACCAGGTAGACGTCCCCCGTGTCGTCCACCTGGGCGGCGAGCGACTCGACCTCGGCGGCCGACTGGATCACCTGCAGGCCGTCGCGCAGCCACTGGACCGTTGCGCCGGCCATGAACACGCTGCCCTCCAGGCAATAGGCGGTGCGGTGGGGACCCGCCGGTCCCTGCCAGCCCACCGTGGTGAGCAGCCGGTTGCGGCTGGCCACCGGCTGGGCGCCGGTGTTCATGAGCATGAAGCAGCCGGTGCCGTAGGTGTTCTTGGCCATGCCGGGAGCGAAGCAGGCCTGGCCGAAGGTGGCGGCCTGCTGGTCGCCGGCGATGCCCGCGATCGGCAGCGGCGCGCCGAACAGCGAGGACTCGGTCTCGGCGATCACGCCGCTGGAGGGCAGGACGTCGGGCAGGACGGCGCGCGGCACGTTCAGCAGTGCCAGCAGCTCCTCGTCCCAGTCCTGCGTGTGCAGGTTGAACAGCATGGTGCGCGAGGCATTGCTCGGGTCGGTCGCATGCACGCGGCCGCCGGTGAGGTTCCACACCAGCCAGCTGTCGATGGTGCCGAAGGCCAGGTCCCCGGCCTCGGCGCGGGCACGCGCGCCCGGCACGTTGTCCAGCAGCCATTCGAGCTTGGTGCCGGAGAAATAGGCGTCGATCACCAGCCCGGTCTTCTGCTGGATGCGGGCGGCGCGTCCCTGCTGGCGCAAGGCATCGCAGCGCTGCGCCGTCCGGCGGTCCTGCCAGACGATGGCATTGGCCACCGGCATGCCCGTGGCGCGGTCCCACAGCATCGTGGTCTCGCGCTGGTTGGTGATCCCCAGCGCGACGAAGGCGCTGGCGTCCGCACCCGAGCGCTCCATCGCTTCCAGCGCCACGGAGTGCTGGGTCGCCCAGATCTCGCGCGCATCGTGCTCCACCCAGCCGGGCTGCGGGAAGATCTGCCGGAACTCGCGCTGCGCGACCGAGACGACACGCGCCTCCTGGTCGAACACGATGGCGCGCGAACTGGTGGTGCCCTGGTCGAGGGCCAAGACGTATTTCATGGGGGCGCAGCGTAACGCATGGCACTAAACTGCCGCTCCCATGGTCTTCACCAGCGTCGCCTCGCCCTCGCGCCGCCGGCTGCTGCGCGGCGCGGCCGCGCTGTGCGCCGCCGCCGTCGCCGGCTGCGCC
>DASWUI010000732.1:0-2912 GCA_036401715.1 Ramlibacter sp.
TCGGGAGCTGCCCAGCACCGAGGACAGCATTGCCACCCCTTGCTCGGCGAAGGCGTAGCGGTCCTAATCGGGGTCAGATTCCAATTTCGGTCCTAATCGGGGTCAGATTCCAATTTCAGCTTTGCGGTCTTAACCGGATCAGACTCCTGTTCGAGCTTTGAGACACACGCGCCCCGAACTCACCTGCGTCCCGAACTCCTCGAGCCACCACTTACGTCCGTTTTCCCTCCAAGAATATCCCCAGCCTGGACCCGCGGCTCCGCCATGGGATCGGGCTCCTCAGCCTGACGTACCCCTTCGCGCCCATCGCCGCGTTCCACACCCTGCGTCTTCCCCTCGGGCATCCCCACCGCTGCGCCCCCGCCCGTAAGGCTGTGCGTGCCGATAGGCTCCCGGTTCACCGGACTCTTGGCCTCTGATTTCTGATCCGCCTCATGCCAAGGCTGCGGCTTCTGCTCTTTCATTTGTGCTCCTTCGCGCCGCCGCTGCGGCTCTTTCCGGCATTGTTGGCTTCCCTCGCCCCCCTTGCTGTCACGCGCGACGCCCAATCCCTGTCCGCCGCCTCCGACGGCCGCGATGTCTCTTCACCCCCCGCCCAGCCCATCCGGTGCTATCGTCCCCGCGCATGAGCAGCCCCCCCTCTGCCCACCCCCGCCACTTCGCCGTCGGCCTGGCCCGCGCCTTCGCCGGGGCGGTCATCTTCGGCCTGCCCCTCCTCATGACCATGGAGATGTGGTGGCTGGGCTTTTCCATGCCGTCGTGGAAGCTGGCCCTGCTGCTGGCCCTGTTCTTCCCCTTCCTGGTGGTGCTGTCCTGGCACGTGGGCTTCGAGCCCACCTTCAGCTGGCGCGACGACGTGGTCGATGCGCTGGTGGCCTATGCGGTCGGCTTCGTGTCGTCGGCGCTGGTGCTGTGGCTGCTGGGCGTGCTGCAGGCCGGCGCCTCGCTGCGCGAGATGGTGGGGCAGGTGTCGCTGCAGGCGGTGCCGGCCAGCATCGGCGCGCTGCTGTCGCAGGCGCAGCTGGGCGAGCACGACGACGCCACGCGGGAGCCGCGCGGGGGCGTGGCCCTGTACTGGAGCGAGCTGTTCCTCATGGCCGTGGGGGCGCTGTTCCTGGCCTTCAACCTGGCGCCCACCGAGGAGATGGTGGAGATCGCCGCCGGCCTGTCGCAGGGGCGCACGGCCTTGCTGGTCGCGGTGTCGGTGGCGGCCATGCACCTGTTCGTGTACGCGGTGTCCTTCCGCGGCCAGCCGCAGGACCACCGCGCCGCTTCGGGCTGGAGCGTGCTGCTGCGCGTCAGCGTCGCCGGCGATGTGCTGGCGGCCCTGGTCAGCGCCTACATGCTGTGGTCCTTCGGGCGGCTGGAGGGGCTGTCGCTGGCCGCCGCGCTGCAGGCGGTGGCGGTGCTCGGGTTCCCGGCGGCCATCGGCGCCGCGGCCGCCCGCCTGATCCTGTGATGCCGCCATGAACCACACCACCCGTCCCCCCGCCCAGGGCAAGCAGCCTTCCCGCGGCCAGGACCTGCGCGAGCCGCCGCCTTCCGTGTGGGAATGGCTGGCGGCGGCCGTGGGCCTGGTGCTGCTGCTGGCCAGCATCGGCTACCTGCTGCACGACGCCTGGACCGGCGACGAGGGGCCGCCCGTGCCGGTGGTGCGCCTGGTGGACCTGCAGCCGCAGGACGGCCGCTACCTGGTGCGGGTGCAGGTGTTCAACCAGGGCCGCGCCACCGCCGCCGCGCTGCGGGTGGAAGGCGAGCTGCGCCGCGGCGCCGAGGTGGTGGAGCGCAGCGAGCTGGAGTTCCAGCACCTGCCGGGCCGGTCCTCGCGCGAAGGCGGGTTGTTCTTCCGGCAGGATCCGCGCACGCTGCAGCTGGTGCTGACGGCGCGCAGCTACCAGAACCCCTGAGAATGGCTGGATGACGGCGTCCAGCCCCGCGCGCGCGATCCAGCCCCGCTTCTCCGCCTGCGGCAGCTCCGCCCTGCTGATGGACGTGGCCGCCGGCGCCTTCGACCTGGACGCGCAGAAGCACCTGTGGTCGCTCGCCGCCGCAGGCAGTGCCGTGCATGGCATCGCCGGCGTGCGCGGGGTCGTGCTGGGCGTCAACAACATGCTGGTGCGCTTCGATCCGCTGGCCGCAGACCCGCGGGAACTGCACGGGCAATTGCAGTCTGCGTGGCAGGCCTCCGGGCCGCTGGAGGCCACCGGCCGGCTCGTCGAAGTCCCGGTCGCGTACGACATGCGCCCCGGCTCGGAGCTGGAGGCGCTCGCCAGTCACGCGCGGCTGGAGGTCGCGGAGGTGATCCGCCTGCACACATCCGCCGACTACCACGTCGCGGCCATCGGCTCGGTGCCCGGCTTTCCCTACCTGGTGGGCCTGCCGCCGCAGCTGGCGATGCCGCGGCACCAGACGCCGCGCGCGAAGGTGCTCAAGGGCTCGGTGGCGATCGGCGGCGCGCAGGCCGGCATCATCCCCATGGACATGCCTTCGGGCTGGAACGTGCTGGGCTTCACGGACCTCGAGCTGTTCGATCCGCTGCGCGCGCAGCCGAGCCTGCTGGCCCCGGGCGACCGCCTGCGCTTCGTGCAGCGAAGGGCGCGGCCGTGATCGAAGTCCTCAGCAGCGGCGCGCTCAACCTGGTGCAGGACCTGGGCCGGCCCGAGCACCTGGGCATCGGGGTGAGCGTCGGCGGCGCGATGGATGCGCCCGCGCTCACCATGGCGAACTGGATGGTGGGGAACGTCGAGGGCGCGGCCGGCATCGAGGTCGGCATCTTTCCCTTCCGCATCCGCTTCCACCGGGACACGCGCTTCGCCTGCACGGGCGCGCCCACCACGGTCACGCTGCCGCAGCGCAGCTTGCCGAGCTGGTGGACGGCGCAGGCGCGTGCCGGCGACGTGCTGGTGGTGGCG
>DASWUI010000733.1:0-12405 GCA_036401715.1 Ramlibacter sp.
TGAACGAGACGGCGTTCTACGACCCGACCAACTTCACCTTCCCGGCCGGCACCTACATCTGCGAGGTGGAGGTGGACCCGCAGACCGGGCAGGTGAAGGTGGACCGCTTCACGGCGGTGGACGACTTCGGCACCATCATCAACCCGATGATCGTCGAGGGGCAGGTGCACGGCGGGCTGGTGCAGGGCATCGGCCAGGCGCTGCTGGAGCAGTGCGTGTACGACAAGGACACCGGCCAGCTGCTGACCGGCTCCTTCATGGACTACGCGATGCCGCGCGCCGACAACTTCCCGAACTTCCAGCTCGACACCGTGTGCACGCCCTGCACGCACAACCCGCTGGGCACCAAGGGTTGCGGCGAAGCGGGCGCGATCGGCTCGCCGCCGGCGGTGATCAACGCCGTGCTGGACGCCCTGAAGGACCTGGGCGTGAAGGACCTCGACATGCCCGCCACGCCCAGCCGGGTGTGGGAAGCGATCCAGGCCGCGAAGCCCTGAACACGAAGGAGACCCAGACATGTACGCATTCACCTTCGAACGTCCCGCCTCGCTGGCCGACGCGCAGCGCGCCGCGCAGGCCGGCGGCGCCAAGGTCCTGGCCGGCGGGCAGACGCTGCTGGCCTCGATGAAGCTGCGCCTGGCCAACCCGGAAACGCTGGTCGACCTGGGCGGCATCGCCGAACTCGCCGGCATCCGCCGCGAGGGCAACGCGCTGGTGATCGGCGCGATGACGCGGCACGCGGACGTCGCCTCCAGCAAGGAGGTGCAGTCCGCCATTCCCGCCCTGGCGGAACTGGCCGGCGGCATCGGCGACCGGCAGGTCCGCGCGATGGGCACCATCGGCGGCTCGCTGGCCAACAACGACCCGGCCGCCTGCTATCCGGCCGGCGTGCTGGCCCTGAACGGCACGATCCAGACCACCAGGCGCAACATCGCCGCCGACGACTTCTTCCAGGGCCTGTTCACCACGGCGCTGGAAGAGGGCGAGCTGATCACCTCGGTGAGCATCCCGGCGCCCAAGCGCGCCGCCTACATCAAGTTCAAGCAGCCGGCCTCGCGCTTCGCGCTGATCGGCGTGTGCGTGGCCCAGACCGACAGCGGCGTGCGCGTGGCGGTCACCGGCGGCGGCAGCGGCGTGTTCCGGCACACGGGGCTGGAGCAGGCGCTGGCCAGGAGCTTCACGCCGGAGGCGGCGGCGGGCGTGAAGATCGACGCGGGCGAGCTGTCGGGGGACCTGCACGCGAGTCCTGCCTACCGCGCGAACCTGATTTCGGTGCTCACCCAACGGGCCGTCACCAAGGCCCTGGGCTGACGGGCTGTGCCTCCCTCCCCCAGAGGGGGAGGGGACAATACGCTCATGACTGTCCTTGCCTCGATCGACGCCCTCCAGCAAGCCCTGCAAGCCGCCGGCTACTTCGCCGAGCGCCGGCTCGCCACGGCCGTCTTCCTCGCCCTCAAGCTGCAGCGCCCGCTCCTGCTCGAAGGCGAGCCGGGCGTCGGCAAGACCGAGCTGGCCAAGTCGCTGGCCACGGCCTTGCAGCGCGTGCTGCTGCGCCTGCAGTGCTACGACGGCCTGGAGCTGCGCGAAGCGCTCTACGAGTGGAACTACGCCGCGCAGCTGCTGCACATGCGCGCCGTGGAAGGCAAGGAAAGCACCGACCAGATCGAGCGCGAGGTCTACCAGGACCGTTACCTGATCCGCCGCCCGCTGCTGCAGGCGCTGCAGGCGCCCGAGCCCGGCGCCGTGCTGCTGATCGACGAGGTGGACCGCGCCGACGAACCCTTCGAGGCCTTCCTGCTGGAATACCTGGGCGAGTACCAGGTCAGCATCCCCGAGATCGGCACCATCCGCGCGCAGGCGACGCCGGTGACCATCCTCACCAGCAACCGCACGCGCGAGCTGAACGACGCGGTCAAGCGCCGCTGCCTGTACCACTGGCTCGACTACCCCGAGCGCGAGCGCGAGCTGGCGATCGTGCGCGCGCGCGTTCCGGAAGCCAGCGAGGCGCTGTCGAAGCAGGTGGCGGAGTTCGTCGGGCGGCTGCGCAGCCAGCCTTTCGCCAATGCCTTCCAGCGCGCGCCGGGCATCGCCGAGAGCGTCGAGTGGGCCAAGGCCCTGGTGGCGCTGGACACGCTGGCGCTCGACCCGGAGGTGGTCACCGACACCGCCGGCATCCTGTTCAAGCAGCGCGAGGACGTCGCCGCGCTCACGCGCGAACTGGCGGGCGAGCTGCTCAAGCCGCAAGCCGAACCCGCCTGAAGCCGCTTCGCGCATGGCCACCCTCGGGGACGCGCGCAGCGGCAAGCTCGCCGACAACATCGCCGGCTTCGGCCGCGCCTTGCGCCGCGCCGGCCTGCCCGTGGACAGCGCGCGCATCGCGCTGGCGCAGGAAGCGGCGTCGCTGGTCGGCGTGGGCGACAAGCAGGACCTCGCCGCCGCCATGGAGGCGGTCCTGGTCAGCCGGGAACAGGAGCGCGGCGTCTTCCGCGAGCTGTTCGACGCCTACTTCCGCGACCCGGAGATCGCCCACAAGCTGCTGGCGCAGATGCTGCCTTCGGCGCAGGGCAAGGCGGAGCCTTCCAGGCGCCGGCCGCGCGTGAGCGAGGCGCTGGCGCCGCAGAAGCGCTTCGGCGGCGCGCCCAGGCCCCCGGACCAGGAGGTGGAGTTCGATGCCGCCATGACGGCCAGCGACCTGGCGCGCCTGAAGCACGCGGACTTCAATGCGCTCACCGCCAGCGAGTTCCACCTGGTGGAGCGCCTGGCGCGCGACGTCGCGCTGCCGGTGCCGGCGTTCGAGATGCGCCGCATGCGGCCCGGCATGCGCGGCCCGCGCCTGCACTGGGCGCGCTCGCTGCGGCAGGCCGCGCACACCGGCGGCGAGCTGATGGTGTTGCGGCGCATGCAGCGCAGCCGGCAGCCGCTGCCGCTGCTGGTGCTGGTGGACATCTCCGGATCGATGGAGCGCTACGCGCGGCTGCTGCTGGCCTTCCTGCATGCGGCCACGCGCGCCCACCGCCGGCGCGACGTGTTCGCGTTCGGCACGCAGCTGACGGACCTCACGCCCGCGTTCCGGCTGGCCGATACCGATGCGATGCTGGCGGCGGCCAGCGCGGCCATTGCCGACTTCGCCGGCGGCACCCGGCTGGGCGAATCCCTGCGCACCCTGCGCGAGCGCCATGCGCGGCGGCTGGTCGGCCGGCGCACGCTCGTGCTCATCATCAGCGATGGCCTGGACACCGGCGAGCCCGAAGACCTGTCGCGCGAGCTCGACTGGCTGACGCATCGCTGTCGCCGGCTCCTGTGGCTCAACCCGCTGCTGCGCTTCGAAGGCTATGCTCCGCTGGCGCGGGGCGCGGCGGTGCTGCACCGGCACGCGCATGCCATGCTCGCGGTGCACAACCTCGCCAGGCTGCAGGACCTGGCGGGCAGCCTGGCCGACCTGCTGGAAAAGTAAAACAAGGAAGACAAGGACCATGGAAATGCAAGGCAACCGCCACCTGGCGGTGACCCAGCAACAGGCGTGGGAAGCGCTCAACGACCCGCAGGTGCTCAAGGCCTGCATCCCGGGCTGCGACCGCGTGGAGGCCACGGGCGAGAACCAGTACGCCATCGGCATGGCCGTGAAGGTCGGCCCGGTGGCCGCGCGCTTCAACGGCAAGATCCAGCTGCTGGATGTGCTGCCGCCCAGCAGCTACACGCTCAACTTCGAGGGGCAGGGCGGGGCGGCCGGCTTCGGCAAGGGCAGCGCGAACGTCAACCTCGCGCCGCCGGCGGCGGGCACCGGCTGCGAACTCAGCTACACGGCCAAGGCGCAGGTGGGCGGCAAGATCGCGCAGGTGGGGCAGCGGCTGGTCGACGGTGTGGCGAAGTCCATGGCGGAGGACTTCTTCCGGCGCTTCGACGAGGAGATGCAGCGCCGGCATCCCGAGGCGTACGCGGTGGAAGCCGCGCAGGCGGCAGTGCCGCCCGGCGAGGCCGCGCCGGCTCGTCGCCTGCCGCTGTGGGCCTGGATCCTGTTCGGGGTGGTGGTGCTGATCGCGCTGCTGCTGCTGGCCGCGAGCTGAGGACCGCGAGGATGGCGGCAGCGCGCACGACTGGCTGGACCCGCCGCGCGCTGCTGGGCGCCGCGGCCGGCGCCGTCGCGCTGCCTGTCCATGCGCTGGCGCAGCCCGCGAGCTATCCCGCGCGGCCGATCACGCTGATCGTGCCCTGGCCCGCCGGCGGCCAGACCGACATCACCATGCGCATCCTGGCCGAACTGGCCGCGCGCCAGCTCGGGCAGCCGGTGGTGGTGGAGAACCGGCCGGGGGCGGCCGGCACGCTGGTCGGGCCGGCACTGCACAAGGCGGCGCCGGACGGCTACGTCATCGGCCAGTTGCCGGTGACGCTGTACCGCGCGCCGCTGCAGCGCAAGGTGCACTGGGATCCGCTGCGCGACATCACGCCCGTGATCCAGGTGTCGGGCGTCACCTTCGGCATCGTGGTGCCGGCGGACAGCGCCTTCCGGTCCTTCGCCGACCTGCTGGCCTGGGGCCGCGAACATCCCGGTGCGCTGACCGTGGGCTCCACGGGCATCGGCAGCACGGCGCACCTGGCGATGGAGGACGTGCTGTCGCGCGAAGGCGTGCGCTACGTCCACGTGCCGTACAAGGGCACGGCCGACCAGATGCTGGCGGTGGCCACGGGCACGCTGATGGTCGGCGTCAACTCCACCGGCTTCACGCCCTATGTGGAGACGGGACGGCTGCGGCTGCTGGCCACCTTCAACGGCGAGCGCAGCAAGCGCTGGCCGCAGGTGCCCACCATGCGGGAGCTGGGCTATCCGGAGGCGGTCTACACCTCGCCCTACGGCATCGGCGTTCCTTCGGGCGTGGACCCGCTGGTCATCGGCAGGCTGCACGACGCGTTCAAGGCGGCGATGTTCGATCCGCTGCACCTGCGCGAACTGGCGAAGTACGACCAGCAGCCGGAGTACCTGGACGCGGCGGACTACGGCCGCTTCGTGCGCTACGTGACGGCGCGCGAGCGGCAGATGCTGGCCCGGCTGGGCCTGGGCGTGCGGGCGGAATGAACGCGCCGGTGCTGGCTTGCCGCGAGGTGTCCAGGCGCTACGGGCGCACGCAGGCGCTGGACGCGGTGTCGCTCACGGTCGCGCCCGGCGAGATGGTGGCGCTGCTCGGGCCCAACGGCGCGGGCAAGACCACGCTGTTCCAGCTGCTCACCGGCCTGTTCGTCGCCGACAGCGGCTCGGTGGAGGTGCTCGGCGCCGACATGCGCCGCGATCCCGTGCGGGCGCTGGCGCAGCTGGGGGTGGTGTTCCAGCAGCCGGCGCTGGACCTGAACCTGACCGTGCGGGCCAGCCTGCGCTTCCATGCCGACCTGCATGGGCTGCCGGGTGCGGTGTCGCGTCCGCGGATCGAGGCCTTGCTGCAGCGCTTCGGGCTCGCCGACATGGCCCGTCGGCCCGGCCGCGAGCTCTCCGGCGGCAACCGGCGCAAGGTGGAGCTGTTGCGCGCGCTGTTGCACGAGCCGAGGCTGCTGCTGATGGACGAAGCGACGGTGGGGCTGGACCCGGCCTCGCGCGCGCAGCTGCTGGAAGAAGTGCTGCAGGCGCAGGCCGAACGCGGCCTGGGCGTGCTGTGGGCCACGCACCTGGTGGACGAGGCGGAACGGGCACAGCGCGTGGTGGTGCTGCACCGGGGCAAGGTGCTGTGGGACGGCACGGCCGCCGCGCTGTGCCAGGCGCAGGGGAAGGCGAGCCTGCAGCAAGCCTTTCTCGCGTTGACGAGGACACCCGCCGATGCCCTTGCGCCCTGACCCGCCATTCCCGCGCAGGCGCGAACGCAAGGCGTTGAAGGCCGCCGCGCCGCGGCGGTTCGGAAAGCCTTGGGTCCCCGCCGTCGCGGGGATGACGGGGCTGCAGGTGGAAGGCACCCTCCCGTCAGTCCCGCGCAGGCGGGAATCCAAGGCGTTGAAGGTGGCCGCGGCGCGGCGGTTCGGAAAGCCTTGGGTCCCCGCCTTCGCGCGCATGACGGCGGTGGCCTTGCTGCTCGCGGCTTCGGTGCACGCGAAGGACACCGGCCTGGTGTTCGTCTCCTCCGAAAAGGACCATGCCATCGCGATCGTCGACGCCGCGAAGGCGCAGCTGGTCGCCGCGCCGCCCGTCTGCCAGCGGCCGCGCCACCTGCAGCTCTCGCCCGACCGCACGCAGCTGCTGGTGGCCTGCAGCGACGACCACCGCGTGGTGCTCTGGGACATCGCCTCGCGCAAGGTCACCGCGCGGCTGGACGTCGGCCCCGACCCGGAGATGTTCGACCTCAGTCCCGACGGGCGCATGCTGTACGTCTCCAACGAGGAGGACGCCGCCCTTACCGCCTTCGACCTGGCGGCCCGCCGCAAGGCCTTCGAGGTGAAGGTCGGCGGCGAACCGGAAGGCGTGAAGGCCAGCGCCGACGGCCGGCTGGTCTACGTCACCTCCGAGGTCGCCAGCGTGGTGCACGTGGTGGACGTGGCAACCCGCTCGGTCGTGAAGACCATTCCCGTGGGCAAGCGCCCGCGCCGCTTCCTGCTGGTGGGCGGCGAGCTGTGGGTAAGCAACGAACTCGATGGCAGCGTCAGCGTCATCCGCACCGGCGACCACCACGTGCAGGGCACGATCGCCTTCCGCCCCCAGGGCATGCGCCCGGAGGACGTCACGCCCGTGGGCATGGCGCTGTCTCCGGACGGCGGCACGGCCTACGTGGGACTCGGGCGCGCGAACCACGTCGCGGTGGTCGACGTGGCCTCGCGGCAGGTGAAGGGCTACGTGCTGGTCGGCCGGCGCGCCTGGGGGCTGGGGCTCTCGCGCGACGGCCGGCGGCTGTACGTGGCCAACGGGCTGTCCGACGACCTCACCATCGTCGACACTCGGGCCATGAAGGCCGTCAAGACACTGGCCGTGGGCCGCGTGCCGCACAGCGTGGTGGTGGATGACTGAGCGCGCCCCGTTCCCCGCCCTGACCCGTCGCGGCTTGCTGCTCGCCGGTGCGGCGGCCTCGCTGCCGGCGCGCGCGCAGCAGCGCACGTTCACCCTGGGCCTGTTGACGCAGGCCGACGACGAGCGCTACGGCCAGCCCGCGCTGCTGCATGCCTACCCGGACGCGCCGGCCGGCCGCTCGGCCGCCGCCGCGGAGCTGGCCCTGAACGACAGCCTGGTGACGCTGCAGCTGGCCGGCTGGTCGCCGGCGAAGCTGCTGCCGGTGGAGGCCGCGACCACCGCCGCGCTGCCGGCCGCGTTGCAGCGCCTGCTGCGGCAGGGTGCGCGCCACGTGCTGCTGGAACTGCCGGCGGCCGGCGTGGCCGCCGTGGCGGCCGCCGCAGCCGGCAAGGACGTGATCCTGTTCAACACCGCCGCACCGGAGGACGCCCTGCGTGGCGCCCAGTGCGCGCCCCACCTGCTGCACACGCTTCCCAGCCACGCCATGCAGATGGACGGCATCGCGCAGCTGCTGGTGGCGCGCAAGTGGAGCCGGCCGCTGGTGCTGGTCGGCCCGACGCCGGGCGACCAGCTGCTGCTGGCCGCCTGGCGCCGCAGCGCCAGGCGCTTCGGCGTGCGCAGCATCACCGAACGTTCCTTCCGCCTGTCGAACGATCCGCGCGAACGCAACCTGGGCAACGTGCGGCTGCTC
Organism: Ramlibacter sp.; assembly: GCA_036401715.1. GTDB lineage: Bacteria > Pseudomonadota > Gammaproteobacteria > Burkholderiales > Burkholderiaceae_C > Ramlibacter. Next base: position 7,668 of record DASWUI010000733.1, read on the forward strand.
ACCGCGGAGAAGGAGTACGACGCGGTGGTGGTGCTGGATGCGCAGGGCGAATTCGCGCGCGAGCTGCCCTACCGCACCCTGCTGCCGCGGCCCGTGCTGGGCAGCAACGGGCTGGTGGCGCAGGCCTGGAGTCCCTTCTTCGAGCGATACGGCGCCCCGCAGCTGTCGCGGCGCTTCCTGCGCCGCACCGGCCGGCCCATGGGCAGCTACGACTGGGCGACCTGGGTCGCCGCGCGCGCGGCCGCCGAAGCGGCGGGCGCCTACAACAAGGCCACCATCGCGCAGCAGCTGCAGGCCCTGCGGCAGGGCGCCGTCGCCGTGGACGGCTACAAGGGCCAGCGCCTCACCTTCCGCGGCTGGGACGGCCAGCTGCGGCAGCCCTTGATGCTGGCGCACGGCAACGGCGTGGCGGAGATCGCGCCCCTGGACGGCTTCCTGCACCCGCGCACCGCGCTCGACACCTTGGGCCACGACGCGCCCGAGAGCGCGTGCAAGGCCGGATGAAGGCGGCGCACGCGCTGCGGGCGCTGCGGGCCGTGGCGGGCCGCGAGCTGCAAAGCTTCGCCCGGCAGCCGGGGCGGCTGCTGTCGGCGCTGGTGCGGCCGCTGCTGTGGCTGCTGGTGTTCGCGGCCGGCTTCCAGAACGTCTTCGGGGTGGCGATCGCGCCGCCCTACGAGACCTACATCGCATACGAGGTGTACCTCGTGCCCGGCCTGCTGGGGATGGTGGCGCTGTTCAACGGGATGCAGAGCTCGCTGGCCATGGTGTACGACCGCGAGATGGGCGTCATGCGCCTGCTGCTCACCGCGCCGCTGCCCCGGTGGTGGATCCTGGCCTGCAAGCTGGCGGGCGGCGCGACGCTCTCGCTGGCGCAGATGCTCGCCTTCCTGCTGGCCGCCTGGGCCTTCGGCATCGACCTGCAGCCCGCGGGCGTGCTGCTCGCGCTGCCGGTGTTCCTGCTGTCGGCGCTGATGCTGGGGGCGCTGGGGCTGGTGCTTTCGGTGTACGTGAAGCAGCTGGAGAACTTCGCGGGGACCATGAACTTCGTGATCTTCCCCATGTTCTTCCTGAGCACGGCGCTGTATCCGCTGTGGAAACTGCAGGAATCGGGCGCCTGGCTGGTGCACGGCCTGGCGCGCTTCAACCCGTTCACGCATGCCGTGGAGGCGATGCGCTTCGCGCTGTACGGGCAATGGGCGGGCGAGAGCCTGCTGGTGGTGGCGGGCTGCGCGGTGGTTTTCTTCGGCCTGGCCTTGTGGGGTTACGACCCGCAGCGGGGGGCGCCGCGGCGGGCGGCGCCGCAGCAATGACCGAAATCAAGCTCCCCCGGGAATCAGGGAAGAAGCAGGGCTTTTTCCGATCGTCACGCAGGGCGCTCTGGCTGTACCCTAGCGGGATGAAAAACAGGGGACCCATGAAACCCGCCTTGCTGGCCGCCGCCGCCGTCCTGGCCTTGCAGTCGTACGCGCAGACGCCGCAGTCTCCGCCCGACCCGCAGCTTCCCGAGCGCACCTTGCGACCCGTCGTGGTGACGCCCACGCCGGGCGTGGCGCAGGATGCCTTCGACACGCCCGCCTCGGTGGACGTGGTCAGCGGCGAGACCCTGCGCAACGCGCAGCTGCAGGTCAACCTCTCCGAAACGCTGGTGCGCGTTCCCGGCGTGGTGGCGCTCAACCGCCAGAACTACGCGCAGGACCTGCAGATCTCGATCCGCGGCTTCGGCGCCCGCTCCACCTTCGGCGTGCGGGGGCTGCGCCTGTACTCCGACGGCATCCCGGCCACCGCGCCGGACGGGCAGGGCCAGGTCTCGCATTTCGACCTGTCCTCGGCCGACCGCGTGGAGGTGCTGCGGGGCCCGTTCTCCTCCCTGTACGGCAATTCCTCCGGCGGGGTGATCGCGCTCTTCACGGCCGACGGCCTGCCGGGCCTGCAGGCGGAAGCGGGCGCTGCCTTCGGCAGCGACGGCGTGCGCCGCCAGAACGCGCGCTTCGCCGGCGAGCAGGGCGCCTGGAACTGGAACCTGAGCGCCACCCACTTCGAGACCGACGGCTTCCGCGAGCACAGCGCGGCCAAGCGCAACGGCTTCAACGGCAAGGTGCGATTCAAGGCGACGCCCGATACGCGCATCACCGTCGTGGCCAATGCGGTGGACATGCCGGACGTGCAGGATCCCCTGGGGCTCACGCGCGAGCAGTACGAGGCCGACCCGCAGCAGGCCAGCCCCGCCGCGCTGCTGTTCAACACGCGCAAGTCGGTGGACCAGCAGCAGGTCGGCGCCATCCTGGAGCACCGGCTGAACGAGGCGCATGCCGTGAAGGTGACCACCTGGCGCGGCCAGCGCGGCACCGAGCAATTCCAGTCCATTCCGGTGTTCGTGCAGACCTTGCCGGCGAACGTGAACACGCATCCCGGCGGCGTGATCGCGCTCGACCGCGACTACCGCGGCATCGATGCGCAATGGATCGCGAAGCTGCGCGCCGGCGACCACCCCGTCACGCTCACCGCCGGCGTCACCGCCGACGACCTGAAGGAACACCGCCAGGGCTTCCGCAACTTCGTCGGGAGCACGCTCGGGGTGCTCGGTGAACTGCGGCGCGACGAGAACAACCGCGTCCGCAGCTTCGACCAGTATGCGCAGGGCACCTGGCACGGCGAACGCCTGAGCCTCACGGCCGGCGTGCGGCATTCGGTGGTGAAGTTCGAGTCGCGCGACCTGTTCATCGCCACGGGCAACCCGGACGACAGCGGTTCCGCCCGCCACGAGGCCACCACGCCGGTGCTCGGCGCGGTGTACCACGTGAACGACCGCACCAACGTGTACGCGGCGGCCGGCCGAGGCTTCGAGACCCCGACCTTCAACGAGCTCTCGTACCGGCCGGACGGCCAGCCCGGGCTGAACTTCGCGCTGGAGCCCGCGCGCAGCAGGCAGTGGGAGCTGGGCATCAAGACGGCGCTGCAGCAGAACTGGCGGCTCAACGCCGCGCTGTTCCAGGCGCGCACGACCGACGAGATCGTGGTCGCGGCGAACACCGGCGGCCGCAGCACCTTCCGCAACGCCGGCGAGACCCGCCGCCGCGGCGCGGAGGCCGCGCTGGCCGGGGAGTGGTCGCCGGGCTGGTCGGCCTACGCGGCGCTCACCTGGCTGGACGCCACCTACGAGACGGCCTTCAATACCGTTCCCGCCGGCAATCGCATTCCCGGCATCCCGCGCGTGACGGCCTATGCCGAGGTCGCCTACAAGTACAGCCCGAGGGGCCTGGAGACCGCGCTGGAAGCCCGCCACATCGGCCGCATGGCGGTGAACGACACCAACAGTGACTTCGCCCCGGCAGCGACCGTGTTCAACCTGCGCTTCAGCCTCGCGCAGAAGGTCGACCGCTGGACCTTCAGGGAATTCCTGCGGGTCGACAACATCGCCGACCGGAACTATGTAGGCTCGGTGATCGTCAACGAAGGCAACAGCCGGTTCTTCGAACCGGCGCCCGGCCGCACCTGGCTGCTGGGCGTGAACGCGGCCTACGCCTTCTGAGCGGCCGCCAAGGAGACGCCATGGAGAACCTCGACGTGATGGTCCTGCGCACCCTGCGGGACTGGCGGCAGGCGGGCAAGCGGGCGCTGCTCGCGACCGTCGTGCGCACCTGGGGGTCTTCGCCGCGCCCGATCGGCTCGATCATGGCCCTGGCCGAGGACGGGGCGGTGGTCGGCTCCGTCTCCGGCGGCTGCATCGAGGACGACCTCATCTACCGCCACACGCAGGCCTATTCGGGCCAGGAGCCGGGCCACCAGATCCCTTCCGGGCCGCCTTCCTTCGTGAAGTACGGCGTGACGGCGGACGAGGCGCACCGCTTCGGCCTGCCCTGCGGCGGCACGCTGGAACTGCTGCTGGAATACGACCCGGATGCGGATTCGCTCGACCGGCTGGTGCGGGCCCTGGAGCAGGGTCGCCTGATGCGCCGCACCGTGCGCATCGCCGACGGGGCGGTGACGCTGGAGGAAGCGCAGGCGCCGGAGGAACTGAGCATCGCGGGCGGCGTGCTGGTCAACACCTTCGGCCCCGAGTACCGCATGCTGCTGATCGGGGCAGGGCAGCTGACCGAATACCTGGCGACCATGGCGCTGTTCAGCGGCTTCGCGGTGACCGTGTGCGACCCGCGCGAGGAGTACCGCGGCGCGTGGAGCGTTGCGGGCGCGCGGGTGGTGAGCGACATGCCGGACGACGTCGTGCTGTCCTTCAAGCCGGACCGGCGCAGCTGCGTGGTGGCGCTGACGCACGATCCCAAGCTGGACGACCTGGCGCTGATGGAGGCGCTGAAGACCGAGGCCTTCTACGTGGGCGCCATCGGCAGCCGCCGCAACAACGAGGCGCGCCACCAGAGGATGGTGGAGCATTTCGGCCTGGCCGCCGCCGACCTGCAGCGCCTGCGCGGGCCGATCGGCGTGTACATCGGCAGCAAGACGCCGCCGGAGATCGCGGTGAGCATCATGGCGGAGATCCTCGCCGTGAAGAACGGCGTGACCCTGCCGCGCGACATGGAAGTGGCGCAGGCGAAGAACCAGCGGGCGCAGCAGGGAAACGACGCGGGCGGGATCGTGTGCGGGGTGGCGGGGGCGCGCTGACGCCCGTCATCCCCGCGGAGGCGGGACGCGCTGACGCCCGTCATCCCCGCGAAGGCGGGGACCCAAGGCTTCCACGAAAAGGCGGCCCCGCGGGCCGCTTTCCTTTTTCGACGCCTTGGAT
>DASWUI010000734.1:0-2411 GCA_036401715.1 Ramlibacter sp.
TGGGGCCGCCTCAACGGCCTGGGGCAGGGCGCCAACATCGTGCTGGGCCTGGTCACGCTGGCGCTGTGCGCGGCGGCCTGGACGCTGGGCTGGACGCACGCGCCGTCCTCGCTGCTGTGGCTGGGGGTCGGCGCCGCCTGGGTGCTGGCCGGCGCGGCGCTGGTGCGCGCGGGCGTGGACGGCTGGCCGAAGATCCCGCGCGGCGTGCGCGTGGTGGGCGGCGTGCTGGCCCTGGCGCTCGCCTGGCTGGCGATGGCCCAGGCCCGCGTGATCGGCGTCAACTTCCTGATGTCCATCCTGGTGCTGGTCTGGGTGGCCGACGTCTTTGCCTACTTCGCCGGCCGCGCGATGGGCGGCAAGTTCACCCACCGCAGGCTCGCGCCCGTCATCAGCCCCAAGAAAAGCTGGGAAGGCGTCTGGGGCGGCCTGGCCGGTGTCGTCGTGCTGGCCGTCGCCTGGACGCTCGCCGACAGCGCGGCGCAGGCGCAGGTGCCCAGCCTCTATTCCCGGCTCGCCTCGCTCGGCTGGTTCGTGCTGGTGCTGTCCGCCGTCTTCCTGGGCGCGATGAGCGTGATCGGCGACCTGACCGAATCGCTGGTCAAGCGCAGCGCCGGCATCAAGGACTCCAGCCAGCTGCTGCCCGGACACGGCGGCGTGCTCGACCGCGTGGATGCCTTGCTGCCCACGCTGCCCCTCGCCATGATGCTGGCCACCCTGGCCCAACGATGAAACAACGCATTGCCGTCCTCGGCTCCACCGGTTCGATCGGGGCCAGCACGCTGGACGTGGTCTCCCGCCATCCGGAACGCTTCGAGGTGTTCGCGCTCAGCGCCGCCTCGCAGGTGGACCTCATGCTGCAGCAGTGCCTGCAGTTCCGCCCCGCCTTCGCCGTCATGGCCCGCGAGGACGCCGGCCGCGCGCTGGCCGCGCGCATCGAGGCGAGCGGCCTGCCCACGCGCGTGCTCTGGGGCGCCTCCGCCCTGGACACCATCGCGGCCCACGAGCAGGTGGACACCGTCATGGCTTCGATCGTGGGGGCGGCCGGCCTGTCGTCCTGCATCGCCGCAGCGCGTGCCGGCAAGAAGCTGCTGCTGGCCAACAAGGAAGCGCTGGTGGTGGGCGGCGAGCTGTTCCTGGAGGCGGTGAAGCAGGGCGGCGCGCGCCTGCTGCCGATCGACAGCGAGCACTCGGCCATCTTCCAGTCGCTGCCGGAAGACCCGGCCACCTGGGACGCGCGGGTGGAGAAGATCATCCTCACCGCCTCCGGCGGGCCGTTCCGCACGCGCGACCCGGCGACGCTGCGCGAGGTGACGCCGGAACAGGCCTGCGCCCACCCCAACTGGGTGATGGGCCGCAAGATCTCGGTCGATTCCGCCACCATGATGAACAAGGCGCTCGAGGTGATCGAGGCGCGCTACCTGTTCGGCCTGGCGCCGCGGCGCCTGCAGGTGGTGATCCATCCGCAGAGCGTGATCCACTCGATGGTGCAGTACCGCGACACCTCGGTGGTGGCGCAGCTGGGCACGCCCGACATGCGCGTGCCGATCGCCTACGGGCTGGCCTGGCCCGAGCGGGTCGAGTCCGGGGCGCAGGCGCTCGATTTCGGCACCCTGGCCGACATGAGCTTCGAGTCCCTGGACAGCCGCGGCCACCGGGAACGCTTCCCGGGCCTGCAGCTCGCCTGGGACAGCCTGGCCGCCGCGCCCGGCACCACCGCGGTGCTGAACGCCGCCAACGAGGTCGCCGTCGCCGCCTTCCTGGAGCGGCGGGTGCGCTTCGACCAGATCCATTCGGTAAACCTTGCAACTTTGGAGGCCCTGGTGCCCTCCAAGCCGCAAACATTGCAGGACCTGCTGGCGCTGGACGCCGACGCCCGCCGGGCGGCGGAAGCGGCGATCCGCGCGCTGGCGCACTGACCGAGGGAGGCCCCCATGCTGACCGTTGTCGCTTTCATCGTCGCGCTGGGCCTGCTCATCGCGGTCCACGAGTACGGCCACTACCGCGTGGCCGTGGCCTGCGACGTCAGGGTGCTGCGCTTTTCCATCGGTTTCGGCAAGACGCTGTACCGCTGGAAGGCGCGCAAGCCGCGCCCCGGCCAGGACACCGAGTTCGTGATCGGTGCCTTCCCGCTCGGCGGCTACGTCAAGATGCTGGACGAGCGCGAGGGCGACGTGCCCGCCTCCGAGCGCCACCGCGCCTTCAACACGCAGCCCCTGAAGGCGCGCGCCGCCATCGTCGCCGCCGGTCCCGCCGCCAACCTGGTGCTCGCGATCCTGCTCTATGCCGCCGTCAACTGGATCGGCGTGCAGGAACCCCAGCCCGTGCTGGGCAGTCCGGTGGCCGGTTCCATCGCCGCCGAAGCCGGCCTGCGCGGCGGCGAGCGGGTGGCCAGCGCCGCGCTGGAGGGCGAG
>DASWUI010000735.1:0-2163 GCA_036401715.1 Ramlibacter sp.
GCCAGGAAGCTCACCACCACCCCGGCGCGGCCCTCGGTCGGCTGCAGCAGCGACAGCAGGGGCGTGAACTGGCCGGCCGTCAGGCGCTGCAATATCAGGCTCATGCGCTCGCGCACCGACAGCGGCTCGCGGCGCACATGGTGGTGGGCCTTCAGCGCGCCGCGGGCCAGCACCTCGGTCATCGCGCTCAGCAGTTCGGCAAGGCTGACCTGGGCCTCCTGCGCCGGCTGGTCCAGCTGCGGCAGCGCCACCGCCAGCGGCAGCACGTCGCGCCCGAACTGCGGGCGCTGCGCCAGCACCTCGCTGGCGTGGCGAAAGCGGGCGTAGTCCTGCAGGCGGCGCACCAGGGCGGCGCGCGGGTCGTCCTCTTCGGTGTCGCCGGCCGGGCGCGGCAGCAGCATGCGCGACTTGATCTCGGTGAGCACGGCGGCCATGACCAGGTAGTCGGCCGCCAGCTCCAGGCGCAGATCGCGCATCAGGTCGACGTAGGCCATGTACTGCGTAGCCACTTCGGCCACCGGGATGTCCAGGATGTCCAGATTCTGGCGCCGGATCAGCCACAGCAGGAAATCGAGCGGTCCCTCGAAGGCGTCCAGGAACACCTCCAGCGCATCCGGCGGGATGTAGAGGTCCTCCGGCAGGCGCGTCAGGCGCTCGCCGTGCACTCGCGCCAGCGGCAATTCCTGCTGGGCGGGCAGCTGTTCGGGATCCATGGCGCTCAGCGGTAGCCCAGCCCCATCACCTGGCGCACCTCGTCCAGGGTTTCGCGCGCCTGCTCGCGCGCCTGCTCGCAGCCGCCGGCGATGATCTCGCGCACCAGGCCGGGGTCGTCCTCGAACGGCCGGGCACGCTCGCGAATCACCGACAGCTCTGCCTGTACGGCCTCGATCAGCGGCGCCTTGCAGTCCAGGCAACCGATGCCGGCGCTGCGGCAGCCGTTTTGCACCCACTCGCGCCGGGCCTCGTCCGAGTACACCTGATGCAGCGCCCACACCGGGCATTTGTCCGGATCGCCAGGGTCGCTGCGGCGCACCCGGGCCGGGTCGGTGGGCATGGTGCGTAGCTTTTGCGCCACCGCGTCCGGGTCCTCGCGCAGGCCGATGGCGTTGCCGTAGGACTTGGACATCTTGCGCCCGTCCAGGCCCGGCATCCTGGCGGTCTCGGTCAGCAGCGGCTGCGGTTCGGGCAGCACGATGATGCCAAAGCCTTCGAGGTTGCCCAGCAGGCGTTCGCGATCGCCGAGGCTGATGTTGGCCTGGCCGCGGATCAGCGCCTGCGCGACGGCCAGCGCCTCGCTGTCGCCGCGTTCCTGGTAGGCGCGGCGGTTGTCCTCGTACAGCTGCGCCTGTTTCCGGCCGAGCTTGCGCAGCGCCGCCTGCACCTTGGCCTCGAAATCCGGCTCGCGGCCATAAAGATGATTGAAGCGCCGCGCCACTTCGCGCGTCAGCTCCAGGTGCGCCACCTGATCCTCGCCGACCGGCACCAGGGTCGCCTTGTAGGCCAGGATGTCGGCGCCCTGCAGCAGCGGGTAGCCCAGAAAGCCGTAGGTGGCCAGGTCCCGGTCGCGCAGCTGTTCCTGCTGATCCTTGTAGGTGGGCACGCGCTCGAGCCAGCCCAGCGGCGTGATCATCGACAGCAGCAGGTGCAGCTCGGCGTGTTCCGGCACCCGCGACTGCACGAACAGCACGGCGCTGCCCGGATCGACGCCGGCCGCCAGCCAGTCGACGATCATGTCCTGCGTGTGCTCGGCTACCTGCTGCGGGTGTTCGTAGTCGGTGGTCAGGGCGTGCCAGTCGGCGGCGAAGAAGAAGCACCGGTGCTGGTGCTGCAGGCGCACCCAGTTCTTCAGCACCCCGTGGTAGTGACCCAGGTGCAGGCGGCCGGTCGGGCGCATGCCCGACAGCACCCGATCGTGCGGCGAAGCCACGGTGTTCAAGCAGACCCTCCCAGGCCAACCAGCGTCAATAGTAGTTCGTTGAACAGGCCGATGGCCGGTTGCAGCAGCCGACCGAGCACGCCGGTAAACAGCAGCGCCAGCACGATCATCAGCCCGTAGGGTTCCAGGGCCGCGAAGCGGGCCGCCTGCGGAGCGGGCAGGATACCGGTCAGCACCCGCCCGCCGTCGAGCGGCGGCACCGGCACCAAGTTCAGCACCATCAGGAT
>DASWUI010000736.1:0-1840 GCA_036401715.1 Ramlibacter sp.
CGCGGAACGCACGACGCGGCGCATTGTGGCAGAGGGCGGCGAGGCGCTGGCGGTGGCCTGCGACATCACGCAGCGCGCGCAGGTGGATGCCGGCGTCGCGCGGGTCGTGGAACGCTTCGGCACGATCGACATCCTCGTGAACAACGCGGGCTGGGACGTGTTCCTGCCCTTCACCAAGACCGTTCCCGAGCAGTGGGACAAGCTGATCGCCATCAACCTGGTCGGCGCGCTGCACATGCACCACGCGGTGCTGCCGCTGATGGTGGACCGCAAGGCCGGGCGCATCGTGAACATCGCCTCCGACGCCGCGCGGGTGGGATCCTCCGGCGAGGCGGTGTACGCCGCCTGCAAGGGCGGGCTGGTCGCCTTTTCCAAGACGATCGCGCGCGAGCACGCGCGCCACAACATCACCGTCAACGTGGTATGCCCCGGGCCGACGGACACGGCGCTGTTCGCCGACTACAAGCAGGGCGCCGGCAACCCGGACAAGCTGGAGGAGGCCTTCCGCCGCGCCATCCCGCTGGGCCGCATCGGCCAGCCGGGCGACCTGCCGGGCGCGATCGCCTTCTTCGCCAGCGACGATGCCGGCTACGTCACCGGCCAGGTGCTGAGCGTCTCGGGCGGCCTGACCATGGCCGGCTGAGGAATTCAACCAGAGGACGAAGAGCATGGACTTCCAGGACATCCTGTACGAGATCCGCAACGGCGTGGCGTGGATCACCATCAACCGCCCGGAGAAGATGAACGCCTTCCGCGGCACCACCTGCGACGAGCTGATCAAGGCGCTGTACAAGGCCGGTTACGACCGCGACGTGGGCTGCATCGTGCTGGCCGGCGCCGGCGACCGCGCCTTCTGCACCGGCGGCGACCAGTCGGCGCACGACGGCAACTACGACGGCCGCGGCACCATCGGGCTGCCGATGGAGGAACTGCACACCGCCATCCGCGACGTGCCCAAGCCGGTGATCGCGCGCGTGCAGGGCTATGCCATCGGCGGCGGCAACGTGCTGGCCACCATCTGCGACCTGACCATCTGCTCCGACAAGGCGGTCTTCGGCCAGGTCGGCCCGAAGATGGGCTCGGTGGACCCGGGCTACGGCACCGCCTTCCTGGCGCGCGTGGTCGGCGAGAAGAAGGCGCGCGAGATCTGGTACCTGTGCCGCCGCTACTCGGGCGAGCAGGCGGTGGCCATGGGGCTGGCCAACATCTGCGTGCCCCACGACCAGCTGGATGCCACCGTGCAGCAATGGGCCGAGGAGATCTGCGAGCGCAGTCCCACCGCCATCGCGATCGCCAAGCGCAGCTTCAACATGGACACCGCGCACCAGGCGGGCATTGCCGGCATGGGCATGTATGCGCTCAAGCTCTATTACGACACCGAGGAATCGCGCGAGGGCGTCAAGGCGCTGCAGGAAAAGCGCAAGCCCGATTTCCGCAAGTTCGCGAAATAGGCAGCGCATGCGCAATCCCTATGTCGACGACACGCTGCAGGCACTGGGCGATCAGGCCCGGCGCTTCGCGGAAAAGCGCGTGGCCCCGGGCTTCCAGGAGCGCGACCGCACGCGCGTGCTGGACCGCGGCCTCATGCGCGAAATGGGCGAGCTGGGCTTCATCGCGCCCGAGCTGCCCGAGTCCTGCGGCGGCCTGGGCCTGGGCAGCCTGGCCGCCGGCGTGATCCACGAGGAGATCGCGCGCGCCGACTTGAGCCTCTCCTACATCAACCTGCTGGCGTCGCTCAACGGCCAGATCCTCTCGCAGCACGGGCAGCCGGAAGTGGCCACGCCCTGGCTGCGCCGGCTCACGCGCGGCGAGGCGCTGCTGGCGATCGCTCTGACCGAGC
>DASWUI010000737.1:0-4859 GCA_036401715.1 Ramlibacter sp.
CCGGCCCGCGTCGCCGCCTCCAGCAGCGTCGCGACCAGCGCGGCGCCGGTGCGTTGCGGCAGGGTGTGCATGCGGTGCACCCGGTGTCCCGGATAGAGGAAGCTGTCCAGCACCTCGAAGGCGAGGCCATGGTCGGCCAGCCGGTCCAGCGCGGGCGCGGCCGCCTCCACGTAGGCGCGCACCAGGTGCAGCGCACCGGTGGCCTTGTTCTTGCGCACGATGTCCTCCGCGAACACCTCCACGCTGTCGGTGATGCCCTGCGCTGCCTGCGCCCGGGTCCCGGCGGCCGGGATGAAGCCGGAGGACAGCGCCGTGGAGCCGCTGGGCACCGCATCGCGCTCCAGCACCGCGCACTCCAGGCCGGCTTCGGCGAGCGCGATCGCGGCCATCAGGCCGCAGGCACCGCCGCCGACGATCGCCACCGGCACGCGCACCGGCGCGTCCAGGCGGTCGGCGCGCACGATGCGGGGAGCCGTGGCGGCCATGTCCTCAGGCCGTGGGGCGGAACAGGTAGCGGCCGCGCGGGCGGCCGATCACGCCGCGGTCCTGCGCATAGATCTGCTCGCCGCGCAGCCAGGTCGCCTCCACCCGCGCGGACAGCTCCAGCCCCTCGAAGGGCGTGTAGCCCTGGGTGGAAGGCGAGTCCTTGGCGTGGATGGTCCAGGTCTTGGCCGGGTCCACCAGCGCGAGGTCGGCGTCGTAGCCCTCCGCGATGTCGCCCTTGCGGTTGAGGCCGAAGCGCTGCGCCGGCGTCCAGCTCGTCACGCGCGCCATGTGGTTGTAGCCCATGCCGCGCCGCGTGCCTTCGCTCACCAGGGCGGGCAGCAGGTATTCGGTGCCGCCGAAGCCGCTCTTGGCCATCCAGATGTTGCCGAAATAGTGCTTCGGCACCTTGGTCTCGTGCCGGCAGCAGGCGTGGTCGGACACCACCCAGTCCAGTTCGCCGGCCAGCAGGGCCTGCCAGAGGAACTCCACGTCCTCGCGGGGCCGGATCGGCGGGTTCACCTTGGCGAGTTCCGCCGCGGGAGAGTCGATGTCCAGCATCAGGTGGCCGATGGTCACCTCGCGCCGGAAGTCGATGTGCGGGAAGGCGTCGGCCATCATCAGCGCCGCCTGCACCGCCTTGCGCGAGCTCAGGTGCAGCAGGTTGATGTTGGGGAGGGCGGTCTCGTTGGCCAGGTAGCTGGCGATGAACACCGCCAGCCCCTCGGAATGCTGCGGCCGCGACGCGCTGTAGGCGGCCAGTCCCGACAGCGAGGAGTCCTTCTCCACCAGCTTGGTGTAGGCGGTCATGATCTCCGCGGTCTCGCAGTGCAGCGACAGGGAGATCTGGCGCGCGCGCTCGGGCATGCGCTCGCGCGCCGCCTGGATGCCGCGCATGATGAATTCGAAGTGCGCGAAGTCGTAGCGCTCGTCCTCGCCGATCATCAGGAACTGGCGCTGCGAGTCGCTGGCCCCGTGCAGCCCGTGCGAGCCGTAGAACATGAAGATCTTGAAGCTCGCGACGCCGTGCTTCTCGATCAGCATGGGGATCTCGTCGATGTGGGTGCGGTCCATGGGCGCGAGGTGGAAACCGTAGTCCACGTGGAAGCGGTCCTTCGAGACCTCCAGCACCTCGGGATAGAAGTCGGCGTAGGGCCCGCCCTTGTTCAGGTAGTACTGGCCGGTGCGGAAGTAGTTCAGGCTGGAGGTGACGCCGCCCATGGCCGCGGCCTTCGACTCCGTCACCGCATCCTCGCCCAGTGGCGAATAGATGCCGGAATGCATGTGCGCGTCCACCACGCCCGGGAAGGCCAGCAGGCCGCGGCCGTCGTGCACCTGTTTCGCCTGGGCGGGGTCGATGCCCGGCGCCACGCGCGCGAACCTGCCCTCGCGGATGGCGATGTCGCCGGCGTGCACCGCATTGCCCTGCGGGCGCACCACGCGCACGTTCTTGATCAGGAGGTCGTAGAGGGGAGCGTTCACGGGTTCGTCCTCGTCTGGAAGCGTCTTTGCAGCTGGGGAAGCAGGCCTCCCGCCTCGACCATGTCGAGCAGGAAGCCGGGGATGGGATCGGCCTGGAGCACCTGCCCGCCGGGGCGCGTGACGGTGCCCGCGCGCGCGTCGAAGGCGATGCGTTCGCCTTCGTGGATCACGTCGCAGCCCGGGCAGGTGAGCAGCAGCAGGCCGAGGATGAAGGCGTTGCGGAAGAACAGGCCCGCGAACGACGGCGCGATCACCGCCGCGATGCCCAGGTGGCGCAGCGCGGCCGCGGCCTGCTCGCGCGAGGAGCCGATGCCGAAGTTGCGGCCGGCCACGAGCACGTCGCCCGCTTGCACGCCGGCGGCAAAGCCGGGGCGCAGGGCCTCCAGGCAATGCTGCGCGATCACGTCCACGCCGTGCTGCATCCACGCCCCCGGGGCCAGGGCGTCGGTGTCGACGTCGGCGCCGACCCGCCACACGCGGTGCAGCTCAGCGTCCATCCCACACCTCTCGCGGGTCGGCGATGCGCCCGGCCACGGCCGACGCGGCCACGGTGTAGGCGGAGGCCAGGTACACCTTCGTGCTGGGCGGCCCCATGCGGCCCCTGAAATTGCGGGCGGTGCTGGAAATCACCGTTTCGCCGGCCGCAAAGCTGTCGCCATAGCCGGCGCAGACGCCGCAGGCACTGGGCAGCAGCTGCGCGCCCGCATCCTGCAGCACCTGCAACACGCCTTCGCGCTGCGCCGCGTCGCGGTCCGCATGGCTGGCGGGGGCGACCAGCAGCCGCACGCCCGCCGCCACGCGCCGGCCGCGCAGCACGCGGGCGGCGAAGCGCAGGTCCTCCAGCTTGGCGCCCGTGCAGGCGCCGATGTACGCGGCCTGGATCCCCGTGCTTGCGAATTCGGAGGCATCCGCCGCGTTGGCCGGGCTGAAGGGCGCCGCCACCTGCGGCGCCAGCGCGCTGCCTTCGAACCGGTGCTCCTCGGTGATGCTGCCCTGGTCGGAGAACCATGGGGTGATCTCCACCGGGCCGCTGCCGTGCGCCTCCAGCCATTCGCGCGTGACGTCGTCGGGCGCGATCAGTCCGACCTGGGCGCCCAGCTCGGCGCTCATGTTGGACAGCGTCATGCGCTCCTCCATGGGCAGCGCGCGCACCGCCTCGCCGGCGAACTCCACGGCCTGGTAGCCGCCGCCGTTCATGCCGAAGCGGCCGATCATCGCCAGCATCATGTCCTTGGCCGTAACCGCCCGGCCGAGCCGGCCGTACCAGCGCATGCGGATGGTGCGCGGCACCTGCACCCAGATCTCGCCGGTGGTCACCACGCCCAGCATCTCGGTGCTGCCGATGCCGAACATGTAGGCACCGAAGGCGCCGCCGGTGGGCGAATGCGAGTCCCCGCCCACGCAGAACAGGCCGGGGCGGATGTGGCCGTGCTGCGGCACGACCACGTGGCAGATGCCGATCGAGTCGTACACATGCGGCAGCTGCTGGTCCCGCGCCCAGTCGCGTGCGATCCGCACGATGCGGCGCGCATCGTCGCTGCGTTCCGGCACGTAGTGGTCCATCACCAGCACCACGCGCGACTTGTCCCAGATCTTCGCCCCCAGCTGCTCCAGCATGGGCTGCAGGCGGCGCGGGCCCGACGAATCATGGAACATCGCGAGGTCCACCTTGCAGGTGACGATCTCGCCGACGCGCACCTCCCGGCGCCCGGCCGCGCGGGCGATGAGCTTCTGGGCGAGCGACTGCGCGGCGGTCATGGCCGTTCACACTCCCAGGTAGGCCTGCCGAAGCCGGTCGGTGGCCAGCAGTTCGGCGGCCGTGCCGGAAAACTGGATGGCACCGTTTTCCATCACGCAAGCGCGCTGCGCGATCTCCAGGGACTGCGCAACGTTCTGCTCCACCAGCAGGATGGCGAGGCCCTGCGCGTGCAGGCGGCCCACCAGCCCGAACAGCTCCTCGACGAGCAGGGGCGACAGTCCCAGCGAGGGCTCGTCCAGGATCAGCAGGCGCGGCTCGCCCATCAGGCCGCGGCCGATCGCCAGCATCTGCTGCTCGCCGCCGCTCATGGTGCCGGCGAGCTGCCCGGTGCGTTCCGCCAGGCGCGGGAAGATCGCGAACACCCGTTCCAGGTTGGCCGCGCGGTTGGCGCGCGCGCGGGTGAAGGACCCCAGCTCCAGGTTCTCCAGCACCGAGAGATTGGGGAAGATGCGGCGGCCTTCGGGCACGTGGATGAGGCCGGCCGCGACGATGTCGCGGTAGTGCGCGCGCGTGATGTCGCGGCCGTCGAAGCGCACGCTGCCGGCGCGCGCCGGCAGCAGCGCGCTGACGGTCTGGTTGAACGTGCTCTTGCCGGCGCCGTTGCTTCCCAGCAGGGCGACGATCTCGCCCGCGGCCAGGTCCAGGTCGATGCCGCGCAGCACTTCGACGGCGCCGTAGCCGCTGCGCAGTCCCCGCACGGACAGCAGGGGCTCGCTCATGCCGGCTCCGCTGCCGCCATGCGGCCCAGTCGCTGCGCCGTGCCGTGGCCGAGATAGGCTTCGATCACGCGCGGATCGCGGGTCACTTCGCCGGGCGTGCCGGACGCGATCAGCTGTCCCTGCGCCAGCACCCACACGTGCGCGGCCAGGTGCATCACGGCCTGCATCACGTGCTCGATCATCAGCACGGTGACCCCGCCGGCGGCGATGTCGCGCACCACCGGCACCATCTCGGCCACTTCCTGCGGATTGAGGCCGGCCAGCACCTCGTCCAGCAGCAGCAGGCGCGGCCGCGTGGCCCGGGTGCGCGCCAGTTCCAGGCGCTTGCGGCCGGCGACGGTGAGCTCGCCGGCCGGCTGGTCCAGCTGCGTGGCCAGGCCGACGCGCCTGGCCACGGCCTCCGCCTCGGCCAGTGC
>DASWUI010000738.1:0-3432 GCA_036401715.1 Ramlibacter sp.
GATGGTGAGCCCGCACAGCACGGTGGAGGAACTGTTCCTCGCCCAGAAGCTGGTGCGCGCGCTGGGCAGCGAGAACGTCGACTACCGCCTGCGCCACGCCGAGTTCCCGCAGTCCGAGGGCGTGCGCTGGCTCGGCACCTCCATTGCCTCGCTGTCCACGCTGCAGCGCGCGCTGGTGGTCGGCTCCAACCTGCGCAAGGACCACCCGCTGTTCGCGCTGCGCGTGCGCCAGGCCGTGCGCAACGGCGCGCAGGTCTCGGTGATCCACGACCGCGACAACGACTGGGCGATGAGCATCGCCGGCACGTCCATCGTTCCCGCCGGCCAATGGGTGCAGGCGCTGGCCGACGTGGCCACCGCCATCGGCAACGAGAAGGGCCAGAAGGCGCCGCTGCAAGGCAACGCGACCGATGCCGCCAGGGCGATGGCCGCTTCGCTGATGTCGGGCGAGCGCAAGGCCATCCTCCTGGGCAACGCCGCCGCCCACCATCCGGCCGCCAGCGCGCTGCTGTCGCTGGCCAACTGGATAGCCGAGATGACGGGCGCGACGGTCGGCTACCTCACCGAGGCGGCCAACACGGTCGGCGCGCAGCTGGTGAAGGCGATGCCGGGCGAGGGCGGCCTCCACGCCGGCCAGATGCTCGCCGGCGGCCTCAAGGCGCTCTTCCTCCTGAACAACGAGCCGGAGTTCGACTCCGCCGCCGGCGCGAAGGCCAGGGCGCTGGGGCAGCAGGGCAGCATGGTGATCACGCTCAGCCCCTTCAAGGCCAACCTGGACATCAGCGACGTGCTGCTGCCCATCGCGCCCTGGACCGAGACGCCGGGCACCTTCGTCAACGCCGAGGGGCGCGTGCAGGGCTTCCACGCGGTGGTCAAGCCGCTGGGCGAGACGCGTCCGGCCTGGAAGGTCCTGCGCGTGCTGGGCAACATGCTGGGCCTGCCGGGCTTCGAGTACGAGTCCGCCGGCGACGTGCTGGCCGATGCGCGCGGCGCCGCGGATGCCGGCCAGCCGCTGGTGCAGGGCAACCTGCTGTCCAACAAGACCGCCAAGGCGGCCTGGCTGGGCTCGTCCGATGCGAAGCCGGTCTCCGCCCCGATCTACCAGCTCGACTCCATCGTGCGCCGTGCCGCCTCGCTGCAGCTGACGGCCGACGCGCGCGTCGCCGTGCAGCAATACGAGCAGCCCAACGCGCAGGCGACCCGCGCGACCGAGGTGACCGCATGATCGACACCATTTACGGCTACGGCAACGGCCTGATCGCCGCGCCCTGGTGGACGGGCGCCGGCTGGCCGGTGATCTGGACGCTGATCAAGATCGTCGCGGTGGTGCTGCCCCTGATGGGCGCGGTGGCCTACCTGACGCTGTGGGAACGCAAGGGCATCGGCTTCACCCAGCTGCGCCCCGGCCCCAACCGCATCGGCCCCTTCGGCCTGCTCACGCCGATCGCGGACGCGCTCAAGCTGCTGACCAAGGAAATCATCCTCCCCACGGTCGCCAACAAGGCGCTGTTCTACCTCGGCCCGATCATGACCATCATGCCGGCCCTGGCCGCATGGGCGGTGATCCCCTTCGGGCCCGAGGTCGCGCTGTCCAACATCAACGCCGGCCTGCTGTTCCTGATGGCCATCACCTCGCTCGAGGTGTACGGCGTGATCATCGCCGGCTGGGCGTCCAACTCGAAATACGCCTTCCTGGGCGCGCTGCGCGCCTCCGCGCAGATGGTCAGCTACGAGATCGCCATGGGCTTCTGCCTGGTCGTGGTGCTGATGGTCTCGGGCTCGCTGAACATGACCGAGATCGTGCTGCAGCAGGACCGCGGCTATTTCGCCGAGCGCGGCGTGAACTTCCTGTCCTGGAACTGGCTGCCGCTGCTGCCGATCTTCTTCGTGTACTTCATCTCCGGCCTGGCCGAGACGAACCGCCACCCCTTCGACGTGGTCGAAGGCGAATCGGAGATCGTGGCCGGCCACATGATCGAGTACTCGGGCATGTCCTTCGCCATGTTCTTCCTGGCGGAGTACGCCAACATGTGGCTCGTCTCCATCCTGGCGGTGGTGATGTTCCTGGGCGGCTGGCTGCCCCCGATCGACGCGCCGCTGCTGAACTGGATCCCGGGCTGGATCTGGCTGGGCATCAAGACCTTCATCATGGTCACGATGTTCCTGTGGATCCGCTCGACGTTCCCGCGCTACCGCTACGACCAGATCATGCGCCTGGGCTGGAAGATCTTCATTCCGGTGACGCTGGTGTGGCTGGTCGTGGTCGGTGCGTGGATGCAAACCCCGTACAACGTCTTCAAGTAAACAAGCCATGGCCATCGACACCCTGGCAAACCGCCACCAAGCCTTCTCGCTGAAGGACTTCCTCGGCAGCTTCATGCTGCTGGAGCTGTTCAAGGGCCTGCGGATCACGGGCAAGTACTTCTTCGCCCGCAAGATCACCGTGCAGTTCCCGGAAGAGAAGACGCCGCTGTCGCCGCGCTTCCGCGGCCTGCACGCGCTGCGCCGCTACGAGAACGGCGAGGAACGCTGCATCGCCTGCAAGCTGTGCGAGGCCGTGTGCCCCGCCATGGCGATCACCATCGAGAGCGAGCAGCGCGCCGACGGCACCCGCCGCACCACGCGCTACGACGTCGACCTCACCAAGTGCATCTTCTGCGGCTTCTGCGAGGAAAGCTGCCCGGTGGACTCGATCGTGGAGACGCACATCCTCGAATACCACGGCGAAAAGCGCGGCGACCTGTACTACACCAAGCAGATGCTGCGGGCCAACGGCGATCGCTACGAAGCCGAGATCGCCGCCAACCGCGCGGCCGACGCCAAGTACCGCTGAAGCCGGCGAAGGAAACTCATGGACATCCGGACCGGTCTCTTCTACCTCTTCTCGGTGGTGCTGCTGTTCGCGGCCTTCCGCGTGATCACGGCGCGCAACCCCGTCTATGCGGCGCTGTTCCTGGTGCTCACCTTCTTCCAGGCCGCCGGCGTGTGGCTGCTGCTGAAGGCCGAGTTCCTCGCCATCTCGCTCGTGCTGGTGTACGTCGGCGCGGTGATGGTGCTGTTCCTGTTCGTCGTGATGATGCTGGACATCAACGTGGACGCGCTGCGGGCCGGCTTCTGGAAGCACTTCCCGGTCGCCGCGACCATCGGGGCGCTGATCGCGCTGGAGATGGCCGCGGTGCTGATGGGCGGCTTCCGCCCGACCGAGGAGCCGCGGGCCATGCAGTCGGCGGCGACCGCCGTCACCGCCACCACGCAGTCCGGCGCGCCGGTCGTGCAGCAGTACTCCAACACCAAGGAGCTGGGCCGGCTGCTGTACACCGAGTACCTGTACCCGCTGGAGATCGCCGCCGTGATCCTGCTGGTGGCCATCGTCGCCGCCATCGCGCTGACCCTGCGCACGCGCAAGGACACCAAGCACACGGATCCCTCGCA
>DASWUI010000739.1:0-13946 GCA_036401715.1 Ramlibacter sp.
GTTTACGACGAGGATGCCCTCAAGCGCATCCACCCGAGCCTGAGCTTCCTCAAGGAGGTGGACAAGCGTTCGGGCTACCGCACCAAGCAGATGCTGGTGGTGCCCATCCTCGACGGCGAGGTGCTGCACGGCGTGCTGCAGGTCATCAACAACAAGAGCGACATCCCCTTCGGCGAGCTCGAGGTCGAGGGCGCCACCCAGCTTTGCAAGACGCTGGCCACCGCGATCCACCAGCGCGTGCAGCGCGAGCAGGAAGGCCAGCGCCGCAAGGCGACCAAGTACGACGGCCTGATCGCCGACGGCGTGCTGACGCAGGAGGAACTGCAGCGCGCGGTGCTGAAGGCGCGCGAGGACGCGGTCCCCGTGGAGCAGGTGCTGGTGGAGGAGTTCTCGATCCGCCCGGCGCAGATCGGGCCTTCGCTGTCCAAGTTCTTCGGCGTCCCCTACGAGCCTTCCAACCCCGGCCGCCTGCGCGTGGAAGCGCTGCAGGGCTCGCTCAAGCCAGAGTTCGTGATGGAGCAGGGCTGGATCCCGCTCGAGGAGGGCCCCGAAGGACTGGTGCTGATGTGCCTGGACCCCGAGGCGGTGCGCAACTCCCGCATCGTGCCGCAGGTGTTCCCGCGCCTGTCGAAGTTCGCCTGGCGCGTGACGACGCAGGCCGATTTCAACCAGACGCTCAACCAGCTGTGGGGCTCGCAGGACAGCGGCCAGTCGGTCGAGGAACTGCTGGCCGACCTGAACGCGCCGCTGGACGACGAAAGCGCAGAGGACGGTTCGCTCGAGTCCGCCGCGGCGGACAACGAGCTGGTGAAGTTCGTCAACAAGATCATCGTCGATGCCTACCACCAGCGCGCTTCCGACATCCACATCGAGCCGCTGCCCGGCAAGCTCAAGACCGGCATCCGCTTCCGCATCGACGGCAGCCTGGTGCCCTACGTGGAGGTGCCGGCGCACTTCCGCTCCGCGCTGGTGACGCGCCTGAAGATCATGTGCGACCTCGACATCTCCGAGAAGCGCAAGCCGCAGGACGGCAAGATCAAGTTCAAGAAGTTCGGCCCGCTGGACATCGAGCTGCGCGTGGCGACCATTCCCTCGGCCGGCGGCGTCGAGGACATCGTGATGCGCATCCTGGCCGCCGGCGAGCCGATCCCGCTGGAGAAGCTGGGCCTGACGGACCACAACCGCGCGGCGCTGGAGCGCACGGTGAGCAAGCCCTACGGCCTGTTCTACGTCTGCGGCCCGACCGGTTCGGGCAAGACGACCACGCTGCACTCGATCCTGAAGTTCCTCAACACGCCGGAGACCAAGATCTGGACGGCGGAGGACCCGGTCGAAATCACGCAGAAGGGCCTGCGCCAGGTGCAGGTGAACAAGAAGGCGGGCATCGACTTCGCGATGGTGATGCGCGCCTTCCTGCGGGCCGACCCCGACATCATCATGGTGGGCGAGTCGCGCGACAAGGAAACCGTGGCCATGGGCGTGGAAGCCTCGCTCACCGGCCACCTGGTGTTCTCGACGCTGCACACCAACTCGGCGCCCGAATCCATCACGCGCCTGCTGGACATGGGCATGGACCCGTTCAACTTCGCGGACGCGCTGCTGGGCGTCCTGGCGCAGCGCCTGGCCAAGCGCCTGTGCGGCTGCAAGGAGCAGTACACGCCCTCGCACGAGGAGCTGCGCAGCTTCCTCACCGAATACGCGCTGGACCTGAAGAACACCGACGCCTGGAAGCAGGATCCCGGCGGAGAGGCACAGAAGCTGTTCGAGACCTGGACGGAAAGCTACGGCCACGACGGCCAGATCCGCTTCTGGCGCGCGGTGGGCTGCGACAAGTGCAACAAGACCGGCTACAAGGGCCGCGTCGGCCTGCACGAACTGCTGGTGGCCGACGACGAGATCAAGCGCCTGGTGCAGGAGCGCGCGCGGGTGGCGGACCTGTTCGTGGCCGCCGTCGCCGGGGGCATGCGCACGCTCAAGATGGACGGCATGGAAAAGATCATGATGGGCCTGACCGACCTGAAGCAGGTTCGGTCAGTCTGCATCCGGTGAAGTGACGAATTTGTCACCCCGGCCGCCAGCTCTTGTCCGACGTGCGGTGAACCAGGGACGAAAGGCCGCGAATCGACCCCTGAACGGCCTGGCACAGCGATTGCACTACCTCCTCGCTTCTTCATCAACAACCTGGAGGTATTCATGAAGCGTCAACTCCAACAGGGCTTTACCCTGATCGAACTGATGATCGTCGTGGCGATCATCGGTATCCTGGCCGCCGTGGCCCTGCCTGCGTATCAGGACTACACCAAGCGCGCCAAGGTGTCCGAGCTGATCCTGGCCGCCTCCGCCTGCCGCACGACCATCACCGAGGTGTACCAGTCCGGTTCGCAGACGACCGTGTCCGCCAACATGTGGGGCTGCGAAGCCACCACGGGCGCCCCGTCCAAGTACGTCAAGACCGTGACGACCGACGGCAATGGCGCCATCACCGTGACCGCTGCCGACGTCGGCATCGGCGCCGGCGTGGACGGCAAGGTCCTGACCCTGGTTCCGGCCAACGTCGGCGGCACCGCCCTGACGTACTCGCCCGGCACGACCGTCGGCCGCTGGATCTGCGGTGGCACGGGCACCACGATCGAGGCGAAGTACCTGCCCGGTTCCTGCCGCGGCTCCTGATAGCCTGTCGGCTTGAGGTGAGAAAAGGGGGGCACGCCCCCCTTTTCTCTTTATCCTTCCGTTTCGAAACCGATTCCGGCTTTTCTCCCGTGGAACTGACGATCCTGATGCCCTGCCTCAACGAGGTCCGCACCGTGGCAGCGTGCGTGCGCGAAGCGCAAGGCTATCTCGAACGTTCGGGTCTCACCGGAGAGGTGCTGGTGGCCGACAACGGCTCCACCGATGGTTCCCAGCAAGCCGCCCGCGAGGCCGGCGCGCGCGTGGTCGACGTGCCGCGGCGCGGCTACGGCGCCGCGCTGCAGGCCGGCGTGGAAGCGGCACGCGGCCGCTGGGTGGTCATGGGCGACTCCGACTGCAGCTACGACTTCTCTCGCCTCGACCCGTTCCTGGAGAAGCTGCGCGCCAATGCGGACCTGGTGATGGGCAACCGTTTCCAGGGCGGCATCGAGCCGGGCGCCATGCCCTTCCTGCACCGTTACCTGGGGAATCCGGTCCTGAGCTTCATCGGCCGGCTGTTCTTCCGCACGAGCATCGGCGACTTCCACTGCGGCCTGCGTGCCTTCTCGCGCGACGCGATCCTGCGCCTGGGCCTGGTCAATCCCGGCATGGAGTTCGCCAGCGAGATGGTCGCCAAGGCGGCGCTCGCCGGCCTCACGATCCAGGAGGTTCCGACCACGCTGCGGCCGGACGGCCGCGACCGCCCGCCGCACCTGAGGACCTGGCGCGACGGCTGGCGCCACCTGAAGTTCCTGATGCTGTTCTGCCCGCGCTGGCTGTTCCTCTACCCGGGCGCGGCGCTCCTGCTCGGCGGCCTGCTCGGCCTGGCCCTGCTGCAGCAACCCTGGAGCCCGAACGCGCAGCCCCTGCGGGTGCACTCCATGCTGTACATGGCGGGCGCGATGATGCTGGGCATGCAGCTGCTGCAGCTGGCGGTGCTCACCAAGTGGGTCGGCGTGCTGTCCGGCATCGTGCCGCAGCCGCCCTGGCTGCGCTTCGCCGAACGCCTGCTGAGCCTGGAGGCGGGCCTGCTGTTCGGGCTCGGCCTCTTCGGCATCGGCCTGGGCTGGTCGGTGGCGCTGGTGGAGCAGTGGGGCGGCGCCGGATTCGGCGCCTTGCCGCCCACCGAGGGCATGCGCGCAGCGATTCCCGCGGTCACGCTGATGATCGTCGGCATGCAGGCCGTGGCGGGCACCTTGTTCGCCGGAGCGATCGAGCTCGCCTGGCGCGGGCGGCGGCAGCGCGATGCGTGAGGGCGCGGCCCCCGTGGCGTGGATCGTGCGCCGCGAGGCCTGGATCGTGTTCGCCCTGGGCGCGCTGGCATTCGCCGCGATTCCCCTGTCGCTCGGTTACCTGGGCCTCAGCTGGGATGCGCTGAACCATCACATCTATCTCGGTTGGACGGCGGAGCACCCGCGCTTCGACCGGGACTACGTTCCCGCCGGATACCAGACCTACCAGTATCCCTACCTGTATTGGCCGGTGTACAAGCTCGCCATGGCCGGCGTCAGCGGGCCGGTGGCCGGCCTCGTGCTCGCGCTCCTGCATGCCGCGGCCATCCCGCCGGTCTGGATGATCGCCCGCAGCTGCATCCCCGGCGAGGACCTGTTCGTCGCCGGCATGCGCGCGCTGGCGGTGGCGCTCGCCTTCACGAGCGGCGCCGTGCTGTCGCTGTTCGACAGCACCTCGAACGACCTGCTCGCCGGCATTCCCCTGCTCTGGGCCTATGCCGTGGCGCTGCGGCCGTTGTCGCTGCCGCAGGCCTCGCCGCTGCGCTGCGCGGCGGTCTCCGGCTTGCTGGCGGGCATGGCGGTGGCCTTCAAGCTGAGCAACGGCTTCATGGCCCTCGCCGTGCCGGTGCTGTGGCTGCTCGCGCCCGGCACGCTGCGCGAACGGCTGGTGCGAGGCGCCGTCGGCTCCGCGTGCGTGCTGGCCGCCTGCGTGCTCTTCTACGGCTACTGGGGCTGGGAGCTCTGGTCCCATTACGGCAACCCGATCTACCCGCTGTATGACGGGCGGCTGGCGCCCCTGCGAGAGTGGCTGGGGTGGCAGCGATGATCCGCTTCCAGCCCGAC
The DNA here is from genome assembly GCA_036401715.1 of Ramlibacter sp. Taxonomy (GTDB): domain Bacteria; phylum Pseudomonadota; class Gammaproteobacteria; order Burkholderiales; family Burkholderiaceae_C; genus Ramlibacter. Next base: position 4,743 of record DASWUI010000739.1, read on the forward strand.
ACCGTGCCGCAGGCGCTCATGCGCTTCTTCAACATGGCCGCCCCGGATGCGAACGTCTACATCGAGATCGCCGCGCCGGACATCCGCTTCGCTGCCGTCCTCCTGCTGGCGGCCGTGGCGCTGCTTTTCTGGCGCCGGCTGGGATCCGGTCGCCAGGCCACGATGGCGATGCTGCTGCTGCTGCTGGCCTCGTCCGCGATCTGGGTGCGCACGACCGGCAACGGCCGCTATTTCATGGCGCTGCTGGTGGCCGTCGGCCCGGTCGCGGTCGGGTTGATCTGCCTGCTGCCGGTCACGCGCGTCTTCAAGGCGACGCTGGCCCTGCTCCTGCTCGGCGGCCAGGTCTTCGTCATCTCGCAGTACCCGCCCTGGAACAGCTGGACCTACCTCCACTGGAAGGACGGCTCGTACTTCCAGGTGAGTCTCGGCCCCGAGGAGACCCGGGCGCCGCCCACGACCTACGTGTCCCTGTCGACCATCTCCTATTCGCTGATCGCGCCGCAGTTTCCGCCCGAGTCCCGCTGGATCAACCTGGCCACCGGGAACGCGCGCGACGTCGAGTGGATCGACGCGTTCCTGCGCGACGCGGCGGCGCGCGGGCCGATGCGGGCGATCGCGCCGTCGCTGCCCTGGGCGAGCCTGCCCGACGCGCGTCCGGCGCCGCGTGCGGTCGTCGCGATCGACGAACTGCTGATGCGCCGCAACCTGCGCATCAGCGGCGAGTGCCGCTACATCCCGTCGGGGGGCCTGCGGCAGATGGCCGAACGGGAGAACAGCGCCAACGCCGATGCGCCCCATGCCCCGGGGTTCTGGTCGTGTCCCATCGTGTACGAGCCGCGCCCGCGGGAGCGCCAGCGGCTGGAGCAGGCGCCGGAGGAGGTGCAGCGCAGCCTGGTGCGCCTGGGCGAGCTGTGCCCGCGTTTCTTCACGCCGGGCGAGTCCAACCTGGTCCGCCTGCCCGATGCCTGGTCGCGCCATTACGCCGCTTCCGAAACCCGCGTCTACGTGACCGACAGCCGCGAGGTCTGGTACAAGTTCTGGCGCTCGTTGAATCCCGTCCTCGTCGGCGGCATCGACGACCTGCTCGCCGGCAAGGTGCAACTCGATTGCGCGGGCATCCGCGGCAGCGACGGCGCCTGGAAGAGCGGGGCCCAGTAAGCCGGCACCCACGCCGGCGTGTGCCGTCGTGGTCGACTTATTGCGCGGGGAGGTCCAGGGCCGCGCAAACGCGGGCACCGACCTGCTCCCATGAAAAGGCGCGGGCGCGCACCAGCCCCCGCGCGGACAGCTCGTTCCACAGCGGCTCGTCTTCCACGACGCGGTCGATCGCTGCCGCGAGGGCGTCGCAATCGTGCGGATCCACCAGCAGGGCGTTGCCCGCACCCGCGACTTCCGGCATCGAGGTGGCGCTGGAGGTCACGACCGGCGTACCGGTGGCCATGGCTTCCACGATCGGGAGCCCGAAGCCCTCGTGCAGGGAGGGGAAAACCAGGGCGACCGCGCGTTGGTAGAGCGCCAGCAGGGCCGGGTCGTCCACCGGGCCGGCGAAGTCCACGCGCCCGGCGATCCCTGCCTCGGCCGCCATGGCCCGCGTGGCGTCGTCCGGCTCGCCCGTGAACACCAGGCGCAGCGCGCGTGACGATCGGCTCGCGGCGAAAGCGCGCAGCAGCATGCCGATGTTCTTGTGCCCCGCGCGCCGACCTACGTGGAGCAGGTACGCTGCGCGCGCGGCACGGCCACCTGCCGCGGGCACGAACACGGGCGAGACGCCGTTGCCGACCACGTGCACCGCCTCGGGCGGCAGCCCGGCCCATTCGAGGATGTCGCGGCGTGAATGCTCGGAAACGGTCAGCACGCGCCAGGCGCGCCGCGTCGCGGGACGGACGATGCTCGCGTAGTACAGCCGGCGCAGCGCCGACGATTCCGCAGGCACCCGCAGGTGAACCAGGTCGTGGATGGTGAAGGCGAAGGGAATGGGGCTGCGCAGCGGGGGGTTGAAGCCCGGCGAGAGGAAACAACCCTGGCGCAACCCGGCCAGGGCGAGCGAAGATGCGAGCGGGTCGTACAGGGACAGCTTCGGGCCGGCGATCCGCAGCGGCACCACGCCGGGCAAGCGCGCCTGCAGTTCGGCGGAGAACCTGCCGATGCCGTGGTTCCCGCTCCAGCGCGGATCGAAGTAGACGAGCGGCTGCACTTGCATCGCGAAGTGTAGCGGACCTGAATCGGCCCCTGATAGCATCCTGTCACGATGACGCATACGCCGGTCGTTCCCCAGGTGCGCACCGTCCGCGAATCGTTCCCGGACCGGGCCGGCCGCCACGGCGGGCCGAAGGCCTGATGGCGACGCTGCCGGTCGGCGCGATCGTCGTCAACTGGAACGGCTGGCGGGACACGGTGGCCTGCCTGGAAAGCCTGCTCGCGCTCGAAGATGCGCCGGCGCGGGTGATCGTGTGCGACAACGCTTCCACCGACGGATCCGTCGCGGCGATGATCGATTGGGCCCGACGCTACCTGCATGGGTGGGCCGAGGCCGGCACGGGATTCGCCAGCCCCGATCCGGCGCGAGGCGTCCAGTCCATCGACTTCCTCCGCCTCGACGCGAATCTCGGGTATGCCGGCGGGCTCAACGCAGGCATCGAATGGGCCAGGCAGCGTTGGCCGCTGCAGGGCTTCTGGCTGTTGAACAACGACGTGTATGCGGAACCGGGCGCGCTCGCTGCATTGGTGGCGGCCGCAAACACCGTTCCGCGGGCGGGAGTCTGCGGTTCGGTGCTGCTGGAGTGGGACGATCCGGCGCAGATCCTGGCAGTCGCCGGCATGTTCCGGAAATGGCTCGGCGTCGGCTGGCGCACGAACGACCTTCCCGACGAGCCGCGCGACGTGACGTTCGACGTCGACTTCCCCGTCGGCGCCTCCATGTTCGTCCGCACCGAGTACATCGACCAGGTCGGGCTCATGGACGCTTCCTACTTCCTCTATTGCGAGGAAATGGACTGGGTCGAGCGCGGACGCCGCCGCGGGTTCATTCCCGTCGTGGCGCTCAGGAGCCGGTTGCGGCATCGGGAGGGCGCCAGTACCGGCTCGCATGGCGGGGCCCGCGGCAAGTCGCTGCTGTCCGAACGCTATGGCGTGATCAACCGCCTGCGCATCACGCGCAAGTTCTGGCCCTGGTTCCTGCCGATCGTGTGGATCAGCCTCGCGGCCGTGGTGATCGACCGGCTGCTGCACAGGGAAAACGCCCGGGCGCTCCTCGTGCTGCGGCTGATGGCTTCGCCCTCCGCCTGGCTGCGCTGATCCCTGCTCAGATGGCCAGCCTGCGCCAGCGGGGGAAGAACAGCGCCTTGGGACGGACGTAGTGAAACTCCGCTCCGCCGTCCGGATGCGAAAACCGGTCGCCGAGCAGGTCGCGGCGGACGAAGTACGCATTCACGCCGCACGAGTCGCAGCCCACCAGCGCGTACCCCAGTTCCGAGCCGAGCCGGGTGAGGGCGCGCAGGCTTGCGCCGTAGCGATTCGAAAAATCCCATCGATGCGCCGGGTCGTACGGGAGCACCCAGTCGGTCGCGGGACCGAAGGAGCCGTTGTATTCGATGACCACGACCCGGGGCGTATAGGCGCGGAGCGCCTGCCAGACCCAGAAATCGTTGCCGTCGATGTCGATCACCAGCAGGTCCGGCTCACGCGGCACGCCGGTCCTTGCGAACAGCGCCTCGATGTTGTCGGCATCGATGAACGCATTCTCGATGCGCACGGGATACGCGGAGAACCTCTCCCGCGCCCGCGCCACCGACTCCGCGGAGCCTTCCAGCCACACGCCGGTCCAGCCGTCCTGCTCGATCAGCCTGCGGGTGCAGTTCTCCGTCCCATCCTCGATCCCGAATTCGACGCAGAAGCGCGACCCCGCACCGATGCGGCGGAAGATCTCCCGGATGCTGCCGTCCTCGCCGTTCTGCGAGAACACCTTTTCCTCGAAATTGCGCAGGTTCAGCGGATCGGCCGTGCGCTGGGCGGTTTCGGCACGGAAGGACCGGACCATTTCCGGGAAGTCCGCCACCTGGCGGCACCTTCGCAGGGCAAGTTGGGTGAGCGAGCGCATCGTATCCTCGAGGGTTCCGGCAAGCCTAACCCAAAGGTGCCGGTCCGGCGCAAGGGGCAGGTCGTTTTCGCCGCGAGGCGTCGCACCGCGCGCACAGGCATGCCCTGATAGCATCTCCTCCCGATGACGCAAGCGCCCGATGTTCCGCAGGTCCGCTACGTGCACGAGTGGCTCACCGAATGGGGCGGCTCCGAGGACGTCACGCGCGCCATGCTCCGCTCAGTCCCCGGCATCGCGCTGCACGCCACCGTCGATTTCCTGTCCGACGCGAACCGCGCCAGGTTCGGCGGCGTGCCGATCCGAACGACCTTCCTGCAGAGGGCACCCGGCGCCCGCACCCGCTTCTGGAACTACCTTCCCCTCACGCCGCTCGCCGTCGAGACCCACGACCTGCGCGACGCGCAGGTGATCGTCTCCAGCTCCCATGCCTTCGCCAAGGGCGTGCTCACCACGGCCGAACAGATGCACGTGAGCTATGTGCACTCGCCCATGCGCTACGCGTGGGACCTGCACCACGAGTACCTGGCGGACTACGGCCTCGACCGTGGGGCCAAGGGGATGCTGGCGCGCTACGTGTTCCACCGCCTGCGCCAGTGGGACCGCCAGACCGCGAACAACGTCGACCTGTTCCTGGCCAACTCACGCCACGTGCAGCGGCGCATCTGGCGGACCTACAGGCGGCTCGCGCGCGTGCTGTACCCGCCGGTGGCGGTCGGCCGCTTCCGCTTCGAGCCGCGCAAGGGCGACCACTACGTCACCGTCTCGCGTCTCGTTTCCTACAAGCGCATCGACCTGCTGCTGGAAGCGTTCCGCGCCATGCCGCAGCGCAAGCTGCTCGTCATCGGCGATGGGCCGGAGGCGCCCCGCCTGCGCGCCATGTGTCCGCCGAACGTGGAGCTGCTCGGATTCCAGCCGGACGAGGTCGTGCAGCAGCACCTGGGCGGCGCGCGCGCCTTCCTGTTCGCCGCCCACGAGGATTTCGGCATCTCGCCGGTGGAGGCGCAGGCCTGCGGCACCCCGGTGATCGCCTATGGGGTCGGCGGCTCGCGCGAGACCGTGCGCGACCTGCGCAGCGAAGCACGGGCCACCGGCCTGCTGTTCGACCAGCAGACGCCCGCCAGCCTGCAGGCGGCGGTGGAGGCCTTCGATGGGGCGGCCATCGACCCGCACGATTGCCGCCGCTGGGCGGAGCGCTTCGACGAGCCGGTGTTCGCCGCCAGCTTCCGGGACATCGTGGAGCAGGCCTGGACGGCCTGGTGCCGCGACCCCTCCTCGGTGGAGGCGGCCGCGGGCGTACCGGTGGGACTCGCAAGCCCGCCGCGGCCGCTGCAGGCCTGAGGCGCGCGTGAAGCTTTCCCCCGCCGCCGCGCGCGCCGGCCTTGCCTTCCCGCTGGCGGCGTTCCCCCTGCTGAACCCCTTCTCCAGCGGCCCCTCGGCCGCGGTGGTGCCCTGGCTGGCGGGCGCCGTGTGCGCGCTGCTCCTGTGGCTGCTGGCCAGCGCCGGGCCGCAGCCGCCGCGGGTGCCGCGCGGATTGCTCTGGGGCTGCGTGGCGCTGGTCGCATGGGCCGCGCTGTCGCAGCTGACGCTGCGCCCCGAGACCGTGATGCTGGCCGGCGGCCTCGCAATCATCGCGGTGAGCGCCGGCTTCAGCCGCGACGAAACGATCGCGCGCGCGCTGCAGGCGGGCGTGCTCGCCGCCGCGGCGGCGAGCGCGGTGATCGGCCTGTGCCAGTACTTCGGCGTGGCCGCCCGGTTCAGCCCCTGGATGAACGGCGCGGAAGCGGGCGAGGCCTACGCCAACCTGCGGCAGCCGAACCAGTACGCCACGCTCTGCTGGGCCGGCGCGGCCATCCTGCTGTTCGGCACGCTGCGCATCCCGCGCTGGGGCGCGCTGGCGCTGGTGGTGCTGCTGGCCGCCGGCAGCGCGGCGTCGGTGTCGCGCACCGGCATGTTGCAGGGCGTGGTCCTCACCCTCCTCTGCGCGCTGTGGGCGGGACCGCAGCGGCGCCAGCGGCTGCTGCTGTGCGGCGCGGCGGCGCTCGCCTATTTCGCCGCCACCGTGCTGCTGCCCGTGCTGCTGGAAACGCTCAACGGCGCGATGCCCGCGCGCACGCTGTGGGGACGCCTCGGCGGCGGCCAGCCATGCAGCAGTCGCATCGTGCTCTGGTCCAACGTGCTGCACCTGATCGCGCTGGAGCCGCTCACCGGCTGGGGCTGGGGCGAGCTCGATTACGCGCACTTCGACACCTTGTACGGTGGCGGGAGCGGCCCGCGCTTCTGCGACATCCTGGACAACGCCCACAACCTGCCGCTGCACCTCGCCGTGGAGCTCGGCGTGCCGGCTGCCCTGCTGGTGTGCGGGGTCGCGGCCTGGTGGGCGTGGCGCCAGCGACCCTGGCGCGAGACAGAGGCGCCGCGGCAGCTGGCCTGGGCGCTGCTCGCGATCGTCCTGTTCCACAGCCTGCTCGAATATCCGCTGTGGTACGCGCCCTTCCAGATCCTGTTCGGCGCTTCCCTCGGCTGGCTGCTGCCGCGCGACGCGCGAGAGGTGCCGGCGGCGTACCGCGTGGGCAGCGCAGGCGCAGCGGTCTTGCTGCTGGCGGCCACCGGCTACGCCGCCTGGGACTATGCGCGGGTGAGCCAGATCTACCTGCCGCCGGAGCAGCGGCGCAGCGCGTGGAGCGAGGACACGCTGTCCCACGTGCGGCGGTCCTGGCTGTTCGCGGGGCAGGCGCGCTTTGCCGACCTCACGCTGGTGCCGCCGCAGCGGGACAACGCCGAATGGATGTACGCGCTCTCGCGCCAGGTGCTGCACTACTCGCCGGAGCCGCGGGTGATCGAGCGGGCGCTGGAGAGCGCCACCTGGCTGGGGCACGACGACGAGGCCGTGCTGCTGCTGGCCCGCTACCGCGCGGCCTTCCCGCGCGACTACGAGGCCTGGCGGCAGGCGCAGCGGCTGCCGATGCAGCTTCCGCGCTAGGCGTCCGCGCGGCCGGCCCCTAGCCGGCCACGTAGCTCCCCGACTTGCCCCCGTGCTTTTCCAGCAGGCGCACGCCGGTGATGGTCATGCCCCGATCGACGGCCTTGCACATGTCATAGACGGTCAGGAGTGCAACATTGACCGCGGTGAGCGCCTCCATCTCCACGCCCGTGGGGCCGACGGTTTCGACCGTGGCGGTGCAGGCCACGGCGGCCGGCCCTGCGCCCTGCGCTGCCTCGAGGGCGAACTCGATGGCCACGCGCGTGAGGGCGAGCGGGTGGCACAGGGGAATGAGGTCGCTGGTCTTCTTGGCGGCCTGGATGCCGGCGATGCGGGCGATGCCGAGGACGTCGCCTTTCTTTACGCTGCCGCTCTGGATGATGGCGAAGGTAGCCGGTAGCATTTCGATGCGGCCCTGCGCCACGGCCACCCGGTGCGTGGCCGGCTTGGCCGCAACGTCTACCATGTGCGCCTGGCCCTGTGGGTCGAAATGGGTGAGTCCGCTCATGCAACAACCATCAGTTTCGTTGGAACATCATACGACTGCCTTGCGCTGGCGACCGCGGCTGGAGGCGGCCCTCATCCACCTGGGGCTCAGCGCGCTGGTGGCAGCCGCCGCCGCCATCCTGGTGTTTGCGCTGTGGTACCCCTTTCCTTACCGGGAGATCTCCGGCGGCCGGGACCTGTTCCTTCTGGTCGTCGCGGTGGACATCGTGCTGGGCCCGCTGCTGACGTTCGCCGTCTTCAACCTGGCGAAGCCGCGTGCCGAACTGCGCCGCGACCTGGTCGTCATCGTGGCCCTGCAGCTCGCGGGCCTCGCCTATGGCCTGTGGACGGTGCACCTGGCCCGGCCGGTGCACATCGTGTTCGAGTACGACCGCTTCCGGGTCGTGCACCAGGTGGAGATCCCGCTGGAGCTGATGGACCGCGCGCCCGAGGGCATCGAAGCGGCCCCGTGGGGCCGTCCCACCCTGCTGGCGCTGCGGCCGTTCCGCGACGCGCAGGAGAACACGGACATGACGCTGGCGGCCCTGCGGGGCATCCCTTTGGCGGCCCGCCCCGAGCTGTGGCAAAGCTACCAGGCAGGCCGCGCCGACGTGCTGAAGGCCGCCCGCCCCGTCGCTGAACTGAAGAGCCGTTTCCCGCAGCGCGCGGCCGGGATCGACGCGGCCTTGGGTGCGTCCGGACAGGACGCCGCGCGCGCTGCATACTTGCCCCTCGTGGCGCGCAAGGCAGACGCCTGGACGGTGCTGCTCGACGCGACCACGGCCGAAGTCATCGGCTACTTCCCGCTGGATTCGTTTTGAAATTCTTCTCCCCCTCCCGCGGCCGGGCCCTCGTGGCGGCCGCACTCGCGGTGTCGCTCGCCGTCGCCCCCGCGCGCGCGCAACTGCCCGCGCTGGGCGAAGCGGGCGACATGAACGTGAGCGCCGAGCGCAAGCTGGGCGAGCGCATCGCGCGCGAGCTGTACCGCGACCCCGACTACATCGACGACCCGGTGCTGGTCGAGTACGTCCAGGGCCTGTGGCAGCCGCTGCTGGCGGCGGCGCGCAAGCGCGGCGAACTCACCGGCGACATCGACGAGCGTTTCGCCTGGCAGGTGCTGCTCGGCAAGGACCGCAGCGTCAATGCCTTCGCGCTGCCGGGCGGCTGGCTCGGGCTGCACCTGGGCCTGGTGAGCGTCACCGCCACGCGCGACGAGCTCGCCGCCGTGCTGGCCCACGAATTGAGCCACGTGACGCAGCGCCATATCTCGCGCCTGGTCACCGCCCAGAACCAGCAGGCCCCCTGGATGCTGGCGGCCATGATCCTGGGCGCGCTGGCGGTCAGCCGCAATCCGCAGGCCGGCGGCGCCATCGTGAGCGGCGCCTCCGCGCTGGGGGCCCAGCAGCAGCTGAATTTCTCGCGCGACATGGAACGCGAGGCGGACCGCATCGGCCTGGGCGTGATGGAGTCCGCCGGCTTCGAGCCGCAGGGCTTCGTCAGCATGTTCGAGAAGCTGCAGCAGGCCTCGCGCCTGAACGACAACGGCTCCTTCCCCTACCTGCGCACGCACCCGATGACCACGGAGCGTGCGGCCGACATGCAGTCGCGCCAGCAGCTCGCCGGCCGCGGCCCGGCGCAGCCC
>DASWUI010000740.1:0-2435 GCA_036401715.1 Ramlibacter sp.
AAGGGCAGGGCGAAGGGCAGGGCGGCCACGGCCGCGGTCATGGCATGGGCATGGGCATGATGGGCGGGATGCACGGCCACGGCGCCATGCACCAGGGCATGGCCGGCCACGGCGGTCCGGAGCAGGGCGGGAGCTGGGGCGGCAGCCGCCCGAAACAGCAGTAGGGCGCGCCTGGCGCAGGCGGACCAGGCGCCGGGTAAGCTTTCGCACCTCACGATGACAGCGGGTCCCCGCGAGGAGAAGCGATGCATCCCACCCGAGCGGCGCGCGCCGCCGCCGTCCTGCTGGCGCTGGCCGCCGCGGCGCTTGCGGGCGGCGCCCAGCAGCGCCGCAACGCCTTCGACGATCCCTTCCTGCAGGTCACGTCCGCGCTGCCCGGCTGCCCGGTGCCGCGCCCTCCCGGCTTCACCGAGGAGGAGGTGCGCAAGGAGGCGCACGTGCGGGCCCAGCACGGCACCAGCTGCCACCGCGTCGGCCGCTGCCGGCTGCCGAACTCCTACCTCTACGACAAGGAGATCATCCCGCGCGTGCAGCAGTACCTGCGCATGGACGGGCGCTTCGACGACACCTCGGTGTGGGTGCTGGGGGAACGGCGCATCGTCACGCTCATGGGCTGCGTGCGCACGAAGGAGCAGGCAGGGCAGATGGAGGAGGCGGTGAAGCTGGTGGACGACGTGATGGGGGTGGTGAACCACCTGATGGTCGGGACCCAGGGCAAGCCGAAGTACGAGCTGGCGAAACCCTGATGCGGACGCCTCGGGTTCCCGCCTGCGCGGGAACCACGCGGATTGCCGTCATCCCGCGCAGGCGGGAATGCAAGGCATCCAAAAGAAAAGGCCCGCGGATGCGGGCCTTTTCGCTCGGAGGCGAAAGCGGTCAGCGCTGCGCGATCGGCTTGACCGTGCGGTTGGGCGAACCGATGAACAGCTGGCGCGGGCGGCCGATCTTGTACTCGGGGTCGCCGATCATCTCGTTGAGCTGCGCGATCCAGCCGACCGTGCGGGCCAGCGCGAAGATCGCGGTGAACAGGCTCACCGGGATGCCGATGGCGCGCTGCACGATGCCGGAGTAGAAGTCCACGTTCGGGTACAGCTTGCGCGAGACGAAGTATTCGTCCTCCAGCGCCACCTTCTCCAGCGCCATCGCCAGCTTGAACAGCGGGTCGTTCTGCAGGCCGAGTTCGGCCAGCACCTCGTGGCAGGTCTCGCGCATCAGCTTGGCGCGCGGGTCGTAGTTCTTGTACACGCGGTGGCCGAAGCCCATCAGCTTGATGCCGCTGTTCTTGTCCTTCACCTTCGACACGAACTCGCCGATCTTGGCCACGCCGCCCATCTTCTGGATGTCTTCCAGCATGTTCAGCGCCGCCTCGTTGGCGCCGCCGTGCGCCGGGCCCCACAGGCAGGCCACGCCCGCCGCGATCGCCGCGAACGGGTTGGTGCCGGAGGAGCCGCACAGGCGCACCGTGGAGGTGGAGGCGTTCTGCTCGTGGTCGGCGTGCAGGATGAAGATGCGGTCCATCGCGCGCACCAGCACGTCGTTGGGCTCGTAGTCCTCGCAGGGCGTCGCGAACATCATGCGCATGAAGTTCGAGGTGTACGACAGCGAGTTCTTCGGGTACATGTAGGGCTGGCCCGCGCTGTACTTGTACGCCATGGCCACCAGCGTCGGCATCTTGGCGATCAGGCGGATCGCGGAGATCTCGCGGTGCTCGGGATTGTTGATGTCGGTGCTGTCGTGATAGAAGGCCGACAGGGCGCCCACCAGGCCCGTCATGACGGCCATCGGGTGCGCGTCGCGGCGGAAGCCGCGCAGGAAGAACTGCATCTGCTCGTTGACCATGGTGTGGTTGGTCACGCGCGAGACGAAGTTCTCCTTCTGCGACACGTTCGGCAGCTCGCCGTACAGCAGCAGGTAGCAGGTCTCGAGGAAGTCGCACTGCGTGGCGAGCTGCTCGATGGGATAGCCGCGGTACAGCAGCTCGCCCTTGTCGCCGTCGATGTAGGTGATGCTGGACTGGCACGAAGCCGTGGACATGAAGCCCGGGTCGTACGTGAACATGCCGGTCTGCGCATAGAGCTTCCGGATGTCGACGACGTCGGGGCCGATGGTGCCCTGGTAGACCGGCAGTTCGACGCTGGGGCTGCCGTTGCTGAACGACAGGGTCGCCTTGTTGTCCGCGAGTTTCATAGGTGTGTCCTCAAGATGTTTCAGTTCAGCGGCGACGCCGGCTTGCGCAGCATCTCCAGCACTCGTCTCACGTCCGGCCGATCCAGTTCGCCGGCCGGTTCCCTGCGCCGCAGCAGCAGGTCCAGCAGGTCGTTGTCCGCCAGATCCATCAGCTCCCCGAGCGCCCGCGCCTGCCGCACCGACAGGCCGGACGCGTGCCGGTCGAAGAAGCGCTCGATCAGCAGGTCGTTCTCCAGCAGGCCGCGGCG
>DASWUI010000741.1:0-2442 GCA_036401715.1 Ramlibacter sp.
CGACGGCCTTCAGCGCGCCGCTCCTGATGTGCGGCGCCAGCGCGCCCAGCGCCAGGATCACGCCGTCGACCTGGCCACCCAGCACGTCGGTCACGGCCGGCGCCGCACCCTTGTACGGGACCGACAGCGCCTCGATGCCCGCCACCGAGTTGATCACCTGCACGCTCAGGTCGCCGGCGGATCCGGGACCGGCGTTGCCGATGCGGACCTTGCCGGGATTCTTCTTCGCGTAGGCGACCAGTTCCTGGAAGCTGTCGAAGGGGGCGTCCTTGCGCACCACCAGCACCGAAGGCGTGCGGGTGGTGATCGCCAGCGGCGTGAGGTCGCGCAGCGGGTCGTACCCGGCAGCGGTGGGCTCCAGCACGCGGCGGATGGTCAGCGGGCTGTTCTGGGTGAACAGCACGGTGTAGCCGTCCTTCTTCGCGGCGATCACCTGCTGCACGCCCAGCGCGCCGCCGGCGCCCGGCTTGTTCTGCACCAGCACCGGGGTGTCGAGTTCCTTCGACAACACCTCGGCCATGGCGCGGGCGGTGGTGTCGCCGCCGTCGCCGGCCGCCAGCGGCACGACGATGTTGATCGGCGCCTTCGGCCAGGCCGCCTGGGCGAGGGCCGCCAGCGGGGCGGCGGCGAGCGTGCATGCCGCGAGCAGCGCGGCGCAGGTCCTGCGTTTCATCTTGTCTCCTTGCTTGTCCTCGGGGCTCACAGCGGAATCACCATGAGCGTTTCCACCACGCGCGAATCCAGCTTGAAGTGGCGGGCGCGGAAGAGCGGCTCGGGCCCGCTGGCGTCCACCACGTCCTCGCACTGGCCGGCGGCGAACACCTTCATGTCGCCGTCCAGCTCCAGCGTGCGGACGACGAGGAAGCTGGACCGCACCTGCAGCGCGCCGGGCTCGCCGCCCGTGATCTGCACGCCGGAGACCAGGTGCCGGTAGTGCTGCGGCTCGTAGATGTTGGCCAGGCGCATGGACTGGATGCGGTCGCGCAACTGGGCGGCCGAATGCGCGTCCATCAGCGCGTGCGGCAGGCCGCGGTCGGCGTTGAAGCGCGACTGCACGGTGTAGCGGCCGTCCGGCAGCATCAGCTCGCAGATCGCCTCGACGCGGTTCTCGTCGATGGCGCGCGCCCATTCGTGGACGAGGTTCTCGACCGCGCGGAAATGTCGTTCGTGCAGCAGCGGCATCCTCAGATCCCCATGTCCTGCCGGTAGGCGTGCCAGAAATTGCGGATCGCCCGCTCCGACAGCTTGCTGCCGCCGCCGCTTTCCAGCGTGGAGCCGCCCATGTGGATGTAGGACTCGCCCTCGGCGCCGTCGCCGATCGCGCGCTTGATCATCTCGCACACGGCGGCGTCCTCCACCGACACCATGCCGGCCGAGCCGGCCAGGTTCATCTGCGCCAGGCGCGCGCGGGTGGTGGCCTCGTCGTCGTCGGCGAAGCCGAAATAGGTCCACACCAGGTCGCATTGGCCCGGGCCCTTGGGCAGCAGCTGGCGGGTGGCCAGGCTGTTGGCGATCTGGTGCAGCACGAAGGAGGGATAGGTGCTGAGGATCTGCACGCTCACCCCGTCGCCGAACTCGTCGCGCCACTTCAGGATCGAGGGGTCCTCCAGCTTCAGGCCCTCGTTGTGCGAGCGCAGGGCGGAGGCGGTCTCCTGGTAGTCGGCCGACTGCTTCTCGGTGCCCGCCTTGGTGAAGAAGTAGACGTGGCGGCCGGACTTGTCCAGCACCATGCCGGACTCCTGCGACTGGCGCGACAGCCCGAAGGTGCCGTAGAAGGTGTGCAGGATGTTCGCGTGGTAGGAGTCGCGCGGGTTCTCGTGGTACGCCTTCCAGTTCGCGTGGATGCGCTGGGTGTCGTAGCCCAGCACCTTCAGCGGCTTGCTGCACACGCGCCGGATGCCGTCGCCCACGTCGCCCAGCCAGTCCTCCAGCGGCGGGGTGTCGTCGCGGAAGGTGGCGAACACCACGCCCGCGAGGGAGGCCACGCGCAGCTTGCGCAGGCCGTGGTCCTTCAGGTCGAAGTCCTTCGGCAGGCCGCCTTCGCCGCGCAGGCCGTTGCGGAAGGCGACGAAGGTGAGGTCGCCCTTGAGGCTGTAGTTCCAGGAGTGGTAGACGCAGTGCAGCTTCTGCGCCTTTCCGCTGGCATCGCGGCAGATCATGTTGCCGCGATGCGCGCAGCGGTTGAGCATCGCGTGCAGCGTGCCGTCCTCGGCGCGCGTGAGCAGCACGTTGGACTCGCCGATGTAGGTGTTCTTGTACGAGCCGGGCTCTGGCACTTCGGCTTCCAGGCCGAGGTAGTGCCAGGACTTCCCGCGGAAGATCTCCTGCTGCTCGCGGGCATACACCGCGGGATCCTTGTAGACCCAGTAAGGGGCGCTGGTGAAGCCGCCCGGGGGCCAGGGGCGGCGGATGGCGTCGGCAGGGATCTCGTGCTGCGCGCTG
>DASWUI010000742.1:0-5910 GCA_036401715.1 Ramlibacter sp.
GGCAGTGCAAGTCGTGCCTGTCGCACAAGACCAACCTGTGCACCGCGATCCGCACCACCCAGGGCCGAGGCGTGATGCCCGACGGCACCAGCCGCTTCTCGATCGGCGGCGAGAAGATCCACCACTACATGGGCTGCTCGACCTTCTCCAACTTCACCGTGCTGCCCGAGATCGCGCTTGCGAAGATCCGCGAGGACGCGCCCTTCGACAAGGTCTGCTACATCGGCTGCGGCGTGACCACGGGCATCGGCGCGGTGATCAACACGGCCAAGGTCGAGGCCGGCGCCAACGTGGTGGTGTTCGGGCTGGGCGGCATCGGCCTCAACGTGATCCAGGGCGCGCGAATGGTGGGCGCGAACAGGATCGTGGGCGTGGACATCAACCCGGCGCGCGAGGCCATGGCGCGCAAGTTCGGCATGACGCACTTCCTGAACCCGAAGGAGCACGCGAACATCGTCGACGCCATCGTGCAGCTCACGGACGGCGGCGCCGACTACAGCTTCGAGTGCATCGGCAACACCACCACCATGCGGCAGGCGCTGGAGTGCTGCCACAAGGGCTGGGGCCAGAGCGTGATCATCGGCGTGGCCGAGGCCGGCAAGGAAATCAGCACGCGTCCCTTCCAGCTGGTGACCGGCCGGGTGTGGAAGGGCTCCGCCTTCGGGGGCGCGCGCGGCCGCACCGACGTGCCGAAGATCGTGGACTGGTACATGGAAGGCAGGATCAACATCGACGACCTGATCACGCACACGCTGAAGCTGGAAGACATCAACCGGGGCTTCGAGCTGATGAAGGCGGGCGAGTCGATCCGTTCCGTGGTGGTGTACTGAGGTGGACGCGCTCAGGACGCTGGAGGAACACCGCTGCTTCGGCGGCGTGCAGGGCTTCTACGAGCATGCCTCGCCGGCGGTGGGCCTGCCCATGCGCTTCGGCGTGTACGTGCCGCCGCAAGCCGCCACGGCGCCGTGTCCCGTGCTCTTCTGCCTGGCCGGCCTGACCTGCAACGAGCAGACCTTCGCCATCAAGGCCGGGGCGCAGCAGCATGCGGCGCGGCACGGCCTGGTGCTGGTGACGCCGGACACCAGCCCGCGCAACACCGGCATCGCCGAGGCGGACGAGGACTGGCAGTTCGGCACCGGCGCCGGCTTCTACCTCGACGCGACGAGCGAGCCCTATGCGCGCCACTGGCGCATGGAGACCTGGCTGATGGACGAGCTGCCGGCGGTGCTGCTGTCGAACTTCCCGGTGCGGGACGATCGCGTGGGGATCCTCGGCCACTCCATGGGCGGGCATGGCGCGCTGACGCTGGCGCTGCGGCATCCCGGGCGCTTCCGCTCGGTCTCCGCCTTCGCGCCGATCTGCGCGCCCTCGGAAGTGCCCTGGGGGCAGAACGCCTTCGAAGGTTACCTCGGCGAGGATGCGTCGGCGTGGCAGGAGCACGATGCGGTTCGGCTCATCGCGGCGGGCGCGCGCGCACCGATGCTGCTGGTGGACCAGGGCCTGGACGACCAGTTCCTCGCCACCCAGCTGCGGCCGGAGCGCCTGGAAGACGCCTGCGCCGCCGCCGGGCAGCCGCTGGCGCTGCGCCGGCACGCCGGCTACGACCACGGCTACTTCTTCATCGCCACCTTCGTGGGCGAGCACCTCGCGCACCACGCGGCGACGCTCCGCGCCTGAGCATGGTCATCGACCTGGTCGACGGCACCTACGAGCTGTTCCGCCACTTCCACGGGCTGCGCCGGTTCACCAAGGGAGCGGACCGGCCCTACGGGGCGGTGGTCGGCGTGCTCACCAGCGTGCTGCAGATCATCGAGGCCGGCGGCACGCACGTCGGCGTGGCCACCGACCATGTGATTGAGTCCTTCCGCAACCGGCTGTGGCCCGGCTACAAGACGGGCGAGGGGATCGAGCCGGCCCTGCTCGCGCAGTTCCATCCGCTGGAAGAGGCGCTGGCCGCGATGGGCGTGGCGGTCTGGCCGATGGTGGAACTGGAAGCCGATGACGCGCTGGCTTCCGCCGCGGCCCTGGCGGAACAGGACGCGCGCGTGGAGAAGGTGCTGATCTGGACGCCCGACAAGGACCTGGCGCAGTGCGTGCGCGAGGAGCGCGTGCTGCAGGTGGACCGCCGGGGCAAGAAGATCCGCGGGGCGAAGGACATCCGCGAGAAGTTCGGCGTGGATCCGGCGCTGATCCCCGATTTCCTCGCGCTGGTGGGCGATGCGGCCGACGGCTATCCCGGCATCGAGGGCATCGGCGCGGTGGGTGCGGCGCGGCTGCTGAACGAATACGGGCCGATCGAGGCGTTCCCGCCGAAGGTGCTCGGCGGCCGCATGGAGGACGCGCAGCTGTTCAAGCGGCTGGCGACGCTGCGCACCGATGCGAAGCTGTTCGCCGACGTCGATGAACTCCAGTGGCGCGGACCGACCGGCGCCTTTGCTTCGTGGGCGCAGCGCCTGGACGCGCCCAGGCTGCTGCAGCGCAGCCTGGAGGCGCGCCGCCTCAGCGCATGACCACGTCGAGCACCCGCGCGCGGTAGAAGGGAAAGTAGTCGGGCGTGCCGAAGAAGTTGCCGCCATCCACGCGGAAGGGGACGCGGTAGCCGGAGACGAGCCGGAAATCCGACAGCTCGCCGCCGAAGGGCTGCAGTCGGAACACCTGGTCCGGGTTCGCGTTGCTCCAGCGGGAGATGCGCACCCACAGCGGCTGGCCGCTGGGCGCCACGTGGATGTCCACCTCCTGCACCAGCTCGCCGTGGCGGACCGTCGCCCGCGCCGTGTCCGGGTCGACCGCGGACCAGGACACGCCCGGGCGCGGCAGCAGGAAGGACGGCGTCCAGAAGGCCGCCTCCGCCACCACGCGGCCGAAGGCGGAGCGCAGGTGGTCGGGGTCGTCGCTGACCCGCGCGACCGGCACCACGCCCCAGAGCCAGAAGCGCGTCCAGGATCGGCCCCCGGCCATGCCGTCGGAGCCCGCAATGCGCAGGATTCCCCGGCGGGTCTCGACTTCCCATACCAGGCCCTCGGGCGCGGCCAGCACCTGGCGCGCCCGCATCGGCATGTACTTCGGGTCCTCCTTGCTGCCCAGGGACAGCTCGCCTTCCGTGCGGATTTCGGCACTGCTGGCCAGCCGCGTTCCGGGCTCGATGGCGAAGAGGAAGAAGCGCCGTGCCGGTTCCGGCAGGCCGGCCACCATCGCCGGGTCGAAGTGCCCGGCCAGCGGGGCAGGCGACGCCAGCAGGCGCGCCCGCGCCGCTTCGGCCTCGCGGCCGTCGCGGTGGGCGCGAGGGAGCTGGAGCGCGGCGAGCACGAGGACGCCGAGCGCGAGCAATCCGGCAACGAGCTTCAGGATGGCCATGAAGGGAAAAAACCCGCTACAGAAGCTGTAGCGGGTTTCCTGGTGTGTGGTGGTGGGTCCTGTAGGATTCGAACCTACGACCTACGGATTAAGAGTCCGCTGCTCTACCAACTGAGCTAAGAACCCACTGCTGAAAAAAGAGTTGTGGTGGAGAGGAGGAGGATCGAACTCCCGACCTTCGCATTGCGAACGCGACGCTCTCCCAGCTGAGCTACCCCCCCACAACGAACGATATTGTAGCAAAGCCGCGCAGGGCTTTTGCGCAACCGCGTCGAACTATCGGAGTCCGTTGCGCGACGCGAGTTCCACGAACAGGCCGGAATGGTCCAGGTCGGCCAGGCCGTGCTCCGCCGCCTGCCCGTAGAGCCGCTCGAACAGGGCGGTGACCGGCGCGTCGAACCCGATCTCCTGCGCCGTGGCCAGCGCGTTGCGCATGTCCTTGAGCTGCACGGCGATCTTGGCGCGCGGCGTGAAGTCGCGGTCCACCATGCGCTGGCCGTGCAGCTGCAGGATGCGGCTGTCGGCGAAGCCGCCGGTGATGGCCTCGCGCACCTTGGCCATGTCGGCGCCGCCCTTGGCGCACAGCAGCAGCGCCTCGGCCACCGCGCCGATGGTGATGCCCACGATCATCTGGTTGGCCAGCTTGGCGAGCTCGCCCGCGCCGTGCGGGCCGACGTGCGTGGCACGGCCCAGTACCTGGAACACCGGCAGGGCGCGCTCGAAGTCGACGGCCTTGCCGCCCACCATGATGGCCAGCGTGCCGTTCTCCGCGCCCACCGTGCCGCCGGACACGGGCGCGTCCAGCTGGTGCACGCCGCGCTCGGCCAGCCGCGCGGCGTGGTCGCGCGCCTCGCGCGGCTGGATCGAAGCCATGTCGATGAACAGGGTGCCGCCGCGCATGGCGTCGGCCGCGCGCTGGCGGAACAGCACCTCCTCGATCACCGGCCCGCTTTCCAGCATGCAGACCACGACCTCGGCGTCCTTCACCGCATCGGCGGCGCTGTCGTGCACGGTGGCGCCGAAGGGCTGCAGGCGCTGCGCCTTGTCGCGGCTGCGGTTCCAGGCGTGCACCTGGTGGCCCGCCTCGCACAGGCGGCGCGCGATCGGGAATCCCATGAGGCCGATGCCCAGCACGGCGATCTTCATCGTGCGTCTCCTTGTGGTGGTGAAATGAAAAAGGGCCGCCCATGATGGCGGCCCCCCGTTCGCTTGCCTGTCACGCGGCTTTCAGCGCGGGCTTGGCGAACAGCGACTCCATCTCGCGCCGGATCTTGTAGGCGTGGGTGCTGGTGTCCATCGCGACGTCGTTCCAGCTGAGGCTCTGGCCCTTCTTCACCGGCCGCACCAGCTTGACGTCGTGCGCCAGGCCCAGGGGGAGGCCGCCCATGCGCGTGGAGGTCTCCGCCGGCAGCAGCTTGCCCCAGACCGTGTAGCCGCCTTCGCCGTCGAGCACCTCCCCCGGCTGCAGGTCGCGCTTGGCGGTGGCGACCACGTCCGCGTTCCAGCAGGTGGCCACGCCGGTGGCTTCGCCGCGCAGCGCGACGCTGGCGACCGAGACGCCCACTTCCAGGCCGATCAGGTGCCAGCGCTTGTAGAGCGTGAAGTAGCGGCCGCTCGGGTCGGTGTGCGCCTTGTATTCCTCGAAGCAGTTCTTGATGTACTCGGTCTCGGCCTCCACCGTCACCCACACGCCCATGCGGATCTCGTAGGGGATGGCGCGGCCGTCGGTCTCCAGCGAGGAGATCACTTCCACCATGCCCTTGCGCTCCAGCACGCCGCCTTCGCTCTTCGGACGGGTGACGTAGGGGATGTCCTCGATGCTGGCCGGCGGGTAGAGCAGGCCGTCGGAGGGCACGTGCAGGCCGGTGGCGTTGGCCACCGCGGTGCTTTCGATCGAGGGCTTGGAGCCGTCGAGGAAGCTGTTGAACATCTTCGGGTGCAGGCCGCCGCGTTTCGCCTGCTCGGGCGTGAGGCCCCAGTTGTCCCACACCGTGTCGGGTGTCGACTCGCTGAAGTGCGGCAGCCACTTGTGGCCGCGCCCCGCCGCGGTGACCGGGAAGCCGCAGGTGCGCGCCCAGTCCACGAGGTCGCAGATCAGCGCCGGCTGGTCGCCGAAGGCGAGCGAATACAGAACGCCGGCGTCCGCGGCCTTGCGCGCGAGCAGCGGGCCGCAGAAGGCGTCGGCTTCCACCGTCACGTTCACCACGTGCTTGCCGTTGGCGAAGGCTTCCAGGCAGTGGTCGACCGCGGCGATCGGATGGCCGGTGCACTCGACGACGACGTCGATGGCGGGATGGCGCACCAGCGCCTGCCAGTCGGCGCCCACGTGGGTGGCCCCGGTCCTGAGCGCTTCGTCGATGCTGGCCGCCTGCGTGCGCTCGGCCTTCCAGCCGACGCGGGCGAGGTTGGCCCGCGCGTTGTCGGGCGAGAGGTCGGCGATCGCGGCCAGGTGCACGCCGGGCGTGCGCGGCACCTGCGACAGGTACATCGAGCCGAACTTGCCCGCGCCGATCAGGCCGACGCGGACCGGGCGCCGTTCGGCGGCGCGTTGCAGGA
>DASWUI010000743.1:0-1988 GCA_036401715.1 Ramlibacter sp.
TGCTGCGGCTGGGCCGGTTGATGGACGAAGGACGCTTTGCGCCGGAAATGATCTCGCTGCTGAAGCGCAACTCCTGCGGCAAGGCGCTGGACATCGCGCGCGTGGCGCGCGACATGATGGGCGGCAACGGCATCAGCGACGAGTTCGGCGTCGCGCGCCACCTGGTCAACCTGGAAGTCGTGAACACCTACGAAGGCACGCACGACATCCACGCGCTGATCCTGGGCCGCGCGCAGACCGGCATCGCGGCGTTCTAGGCACCGTGAGCGCACCGGCCGGCACGGCGGCATCGCGCACCCACCTGGTCCTGATCCCCAGCTACAACCCCGGGGAGAAGGTGTACGAGACCGTCCGCGACGCGCGGTCGCACTGGGCGCCGGTGTGGGTGGTGGTGGACGGCAGCACCGACGGCACCGGCGAAGGGCTGGTGCGCCTGGCCGCCGGCGACCCGCAGCTGAAGGTGATCGTGCTGCCGGCCAACCGCGGCAAGGGCGCCGCGGTGCTGGCGGGACTGCTGGCGGCGCAGCAGGCCGGCTTCACGCATGCGCTCACGATGGACTCCGACGGACAGCACCCGGCGGACCTGATCCCGGCCTTCATGCGCGAGTCGCAGGCGCGCCCCGACGCGATGGTGCTGGGGCGGCCCGTGTTCGACGCGTCGGCGCCTTTGCTGCGCGTGCGCGGGCGGCGCATCTCCAATTTCTTCGCGCACCTCGAGACGCTGCGCGCCGGCATCGGCGATTCGCTGTTCGGCTTCCGCGTCTATCCGATCGCGGAGCTCGTCTCGGTGATGCGCCGCCAGCCCTGGATGCGGCGCATGGACTTCGACACCGAGGCGGCGGTGCGGCTCGCCTGGCGCGGCATCGCGCCGGTGAACATCGCGGCTCCCGTGAAGTACCTGCGCCCCGAAGAGGGCGGCGTGTCGCACTTCAAGTACGTGCGCGACAACACCCTGCTGACCTGGATGCACACGCGCCTGGTGCTGGAGGGCGTGGTTCGCCTGCCCTTGCTGGCCTTGCGCCGCCTGCGGGGCCTTCCCCCCTTCCAGTATTTGCGCGACCCGTCGTAAATCGTAGGCTGGGGTGACGAAGGAACCCCAGCGTTGCGCGCCAGCGCTGGGGTTCGCCCGCGGCTCACCCCAGCCTACGCCATCCCCCCGTTCACCGAAATCACCTGCCCGCTGATGTACCCCGCCTCCTCGCCCGCGAGGAAGGCCACCAGCGCCGCCACCTCCTCGGGCGTTCCCGCCCGCTTCGCCGGCACCATCTGCGCGATCGCCTTGTCGTCGAACAGCCCGGCCGTCATTTCGGAGGCGATGATCCCCGGCGCCACCACGTTCACCGTCACCCCGCGGCTGGCCAGCTCCAGCGACAGCGCCTTGCTGGCGCCGTGCAGGGCGCTCTTGGCCGCCGCGTAGTTCACCTGCCCGCGGTTGCCCATCACCGCCGCCACCGAGCTGATGCTGATGATGCGGCCCCAGCGCGTGCGCAGCATGGGCAGGGTGAGCGGCTGCGTCACGTGGAAGAAGCCGTGCAGCGAAACGTCGATGACGCGCTGCCACTGGTCCGCGCGCATGCCGGGGAACACCGCGTCCTCGTGGATGCCGGCGTTGTTCACCAGCACCTGGATGGTCCCTTCCTCCAGCAGCTTCGCCAGGGCCTCCCCGCTGGCGGCCGCGTCCGTGACGTCGAAGGCCACCGCCTGGGCCGAGCCTCCCGCCGCGCGGATCTGCGCGACCACGTCCTCGGCCGCGGCCAGGCGCGTGTTCGCGTGCGCGATGACGTGCAGTCCCGCGCCCGCCAGGCGCAGGGCGATCGCGCGGCCGAGGTCGCCGCTGGCGCCGGTGACGAGTGCGCGCTTCATGGCGGCAGGGGCGTGTCGAGCACCACCGCGAGCCGCCCGTCCACGACGCTGCGGCCTTCGTGCGTGAGGCGGAAGGCATAGAGCAGCTGGCGGCCCTCGCCGGCCAGGTGCTCCGCCTCGACCAC
>DASWUI010000744.1:0-4651 GCA_036401715.1 Ramlibacter sp.
ATCACCCTGCTGGCGATCGTCAATCCGCCGGCGATCATCCCCTTCTTCATCTACTACACGCAGGGGTTCTCCTCGGGGCAGCGGCGGCACACCGTCATCGTCGCCTCGATCACCGCCTTCCTGGTGATCGCCGCCAGCGCCCTGCTCGGCATCCGGATCCTGGAGTTCTTCAGCATCTCGCTGGCGAGCTTCCAGGTGGGCGGGGGCATGCTGCTGCTCACCAGCGCGCTGAACATGCTCAATGCGAAGCCGGCGGAAGCCAAGCCTTCGACCAACGAGATGGAGGCCGGCGCCGAGAAGGCGGCGATGGGCAACAGCATCGCCGTCGTGCCGCTGACCATCCCGCTGTTGACCGGGCCGGCGACCATGTCCACCGTGGTGATCTATGCGGACCGCGCGCACAGCGCGTTCGATCTCGCGCTGCTGGTGGGCTACGGCGTGGTGATCGCGCTGGTGACGGCGGTGAGCTTCGCGCTGGCGCAACCGATCGCGCGGGTGCTGGGGCAGACCGGCATCAACGTGCTTACGCGCCTGATGGGGCTGATCCTCGCCGCGCTGGCGGTGGAGGTGATGGCCGAGGGGCTGGGCAAGCTGTTCCCGATCCTCGGCCGGGCGGCCGGCTGACGGCGCGCGCCGGCGCGAGGCCGGCGCGCGGGCATCTCCTGCTGGCTACCGGGAGAAAGCGCCTTGCTCGCCCAACGCGATGCGGCCGCCGCCCGCAGGCACGGCGCGCTTGAGCAGCGAATTGCGCACCTCGCCGGGCGAGCCCGACTTCAGCACCGATCCGATGTCCTTGCGCTCCTCCACGATCTCCACCCGGGTGATCGTGTTGAAGTCGTTGCGGTGGAAGCGCAGCGTGCCGATGTAGACCGCCCGGGCGTCGGGCGGCACGTCGAAGTAGAAGCCGCCGGGGAACCACAGCTTGGCGTTCTGCAGCACGTCCAGGTGCGACACGCCGCCGTTGAGGAAGGTGCGGCGGCGCGGCGCCTTGACCATGAAGGGCACGCCCCAGTCGGCCTCCAGGCTGGTCTGGAATTCCGAGGCCTTGACCTGCCCCGGCGTGACCGGCCGGAAGTCGGGGCCGGTGGCCATCCAGATGCGGAACATGCGCTTCTCGCCGACCACGTTCCAGTGCGACCTGCGCTCGCCCGCCTCCAGCGGGGGCACCAGTTCGATCTTGCCGATCACCACCACCTCGCCGTCGCCGGCCCTGAGGTCGGCCGCCTCCGGCAGCGCCTGCGGGATGGCACAGGCCTGCAGCAGAAGGAGCGGGAACAGGAGTGCGAGCAGCTTCTTCATCACATCCGCGCCAGTTCGCGCTTGATGCGTTCGACCATGATGGGGGTGTCCTGGGTTTCGTCGTCCTTCAGGATCTCCTCCAGCATCTCGCGGCGGCTGGGTGCGTTGGCGGCGGGCAGCACCTGGAACTTCGATTCCTCCAGCCAGCCGGTCTTGTGGTTCTTCATCTTGTAGGCGCCCAGGTGGTAGACGCCCGGTGCCTTGATGACGACCGCGCCGACGTCGTCGCCCTGCTTGCCGAAGTTGTAGGTATAGGACGTGTTGCTGCACAGGAAGCCCAGGCAGGACTGGCCCTTGATCGTGTCCAGCTTGTGCGAGCCGACCGGCAGCGCCATCGACCAGAACAGGATGCCGTCCTTGAACTTCTTCACCCCGGTCGTGTAGTACGGCGAATCCGTCTTGGGCCGGTACTGCTGGATGTAGATCGCGCTGACGTGGTTGATCTCGATGTCCTTGATGTCCACCCACCCGTAGGCGAGCGAGCGGTTCTCGAAATCGGTGACCTGCGTGATGCTGGAGCAGGCGGTGAGCAGGGCGAGCGCCAGGAGCGCCGCGGCACGCTTGAGAAGTTGCATGGTCCCTCGGTTTACTTGTCGTTGGAGGCGACCATTACAGGAGACCGGCGCCGGCGCGCCGTGCGGCGGGCGGCACGGAAGGCTGCGCAGCGGACGAGCGGAGCCGTGCGATGGGACGAGCGGCGCCCGGGTGTGCGTGAAAAATTACAGCGCTGTGGCAGGCCCGCTTCGCCGGGCGCCGGCACCGGTCAGCGAAAGACTACGGGCCGCCCCGCTTGAAACCGACACGACTTCCCTTATCATTAGCACTCGTTGGAGCTGAGTGCTAACAGCTGAGCTGCTCCCAGCACCCCTCCACGCGAGTTAATGAGCGCTAACTTTGTTGGCGCTTTTTGGTGTCCCACCGTACCCATTGAAGGAGATGCAATGAAGCTTCGCCCCCTGCACGACCGTGTGATCGTCAAGCGCCTCGAGCAAGAAACCAAGACGGCCTCCGGCATCGTGATTCCGGACAACGCCGCCGAGAAGCCGGACCAGGGCGAGATCCTGGCCGTGGGCCCCGGCCGCAAGAACGACAAGGGTGAAACCATCGCCCTGAACGTGTCCGTGGGCGACCGCGTGCTCTTCGGCAAGTACTCCGGCCAGACCGTCAAGGTCGATGGCGAAGAGCTGCTGGTCATGAAGGAAGACGACCTGTTCGCCGTGGTCGAAGGCGGCGCGTCCGCCGGCCTGAAGAAGGTCGCCTGAGTCTTTCCCGAATCATCTCAATCTCACAGAGGTAAACAACAATGGCAGCAAAAGACGTGGTTTTCGGCGCTGACGCGCGCCACCGCATGGTCGATGGCGTGAACATCCTGGCCAATGCGGTCAAGGTGACCCTGGGCCCCAAGGGCCGCAACGTGGTGCTCGAGCGCTCCTTCGGCGCCCCCACCGTGACCAAGGACGGTGTGTCCGTGGCCAAGGAAATCGAGCTCAAGGACAAGCTGCAGAACATGGGCGCACAGATGGTCAAGGAAGTCGCTTCCAAGACCAGCGACAACGCCGGTGACGGCACCACCACCGCCACCGTGCTGGCCCAGGCCATCGTGCGCGAAGGCATGAAGTACGTGGCCGCCGGCATGAACCCGATGGACCTCAAGCGCGGCATCGACAAGGCCGTGCTGGCCCTGACGGAGCAGCTGAAGAAGGCCTCCAAGCCGACGACCACCTCCAAGGAAATCGCGCAGGTCGGCTCCATCTCCGCCAACAGCGACGAATCCATCGGCCAGATCATCGCCGAGGCGATGGACAAGGTCGGCAAGGAAGGCGTGATCACGGTCGAAGACGGCAAGTCCCTGCAGAACGAGCTGGATGTCGTGGAAGGCATGCAGTTCGACCGCGGCTACCTGTCGCCCTACTTCATCAACAACCCCGAGAAGCAGGCCGCCCTGCTGGACAACCCCTTCGTCCTGCTCTACGACAAGAAGATCTCCAGCATCCGTGACCTGCTGCCCACGCTGGAGCAGGTTGCCAAGGCCTCCCGCCCGCTGCTGATCGTCGCCGAGGAAGTCGAAGGCGAGGCGCTGGCCACCCTGGTGGTCAACACCATCCGCGGCATCCTGAAGGTCGTGGCCGTCAAGGCGCCGGGCTTCGGCGACCGCCGCAAGGCCATGCTGGAAGACATCGCCATCCTGACCGGCGGCAAGGTCATCGCCGAAGAAGTCGGCCTGACGCTCGAGAAGGTGACGCTGGCCGACCTGGGCCAGGCCAAGCGCATCGAAGTGGGCAAGGAAAACACCACCATCATCGACGGCGCCGGTGCCGCTGCCGACATCGAAGCGCGCGTCAAGCAGATCCGCGTGCAGATCGAGGAAGCCACCAGCGACTACGACCGCGAGAAGCTGCAGGAGCGCGTGGCCAAGCTGGCCGGCGGCGTTGCGGTGATCAAGGTCGGTGCCGCCACCGAAGTGGAAATGAAGGAAAAGAAGGCCCGCGTGGAAGACGCGCTGCACGCCACCCGCGCTGCCGTGGAAGAAGGCATCGTGGCCGGCGGTGGCGTGGCCCTGCTGCGCGCCCGCCAGGCGGCCGGCGAGATCAAGGGTGACAACCCCGACCAGGACGCCGGCGTCAAGCTGGTGCTCAAGGCGATCGAGTCCCCGCTGCGCGAGATCGTGGCCAACGCCGGTGGCGAGCCGTCCGTGGTGGTCAATGCCGTGCTGAGCGGCAAGGGCAACTACGGCTTCAACGCCGCCAACGACACCTATGGCGACATGATCGAGATGGGCATCCTGGACCCGACCAAGGTGACCCGCACCGCGCTGCAGAACGCCGCGTCGGTCGCGTCCCTGATGCTGACCACCGAAGCCATGGTGGCCGAAGCGCCGAAGGACGAAGCTCCCGCGGCCGGCGGCATGCCCGGCGGCATGGGCGGCATGGGCGGCATGGACATGTAATGTCCGCTGCCTGAAGGCCCGGCCTTCGAGCGAAGACAAAGCCGCGGCGCAAGCCGCGGCTTTTTTCATGGGCTAAACAAATGCCGGGAACTGCGGATGCATTGACGTGACCTCCATCGATCCGCGCAGCCCCCTCGCCGCCGCGCTGCAGGCGCAGCTGGCCAGCGTGCGGGACCGGGCGCGGGTGCAGCACAGGTCCAAGGCGGCCGCGTCCGACGAGAGTACGCGCACACGTACGAGCCTGGCGCAGCGGGTCGGCGCGATCGGCCGGGACGACCCCGAGCGCCGGCGCAAGGCCGTGCGCCTGTACCTCGAGTCCGAGCTGGCGCGCGAGTTCGGCTCGGCGCTGCTGAACGACCCGGCGCTGCCGCAGATGCTCGATGCCGTGCAGCAGCGGATGCTGGA
>DASWUI010000745.1:0-3576 GCA_036401715.1 Ramlibacter sp.
GCGTGTTGCGGCCGGGAAGGATCTTGTTCATGGAAGGTCCCAGCACGCTCAGAGCTTGCGGCTCGTGGCGCGGATGATGAACCAGGCCAGGACGAAGGTCGCCAGGGCCATGATGTAGGCGAGCGCGGCACCGGTGCCGAACGCCAGCTTGCGGAAGGTCTCCACGTACACCTGCCACGCCACCACGTGCGAGGCATCGGCGGGCCCGCCCTCGGTGAGCACGAAGAACAGGTCGAAGTGGCGGATGGCCATCATGGTTTCGTAGATCACCACCAGCGCGAAGCCGGGCACCAGCGAAGGCAGCGTGATGTGCAGGAAGCGCTGCCACACGTTGGCGCCGTCGACCTTGGCCGCGCTGTACAGGTCCGGCCGCACCGACTTGAGGGTGACCAGCAGCAGGATGGTGGCCAGGGGCACTTCCTTCCAGACGAAGGCATTGGTGATCAGCCCCAGCGTCTTGTCGGTGTCGCCGAGCATCACCAGGTACTTGTCGATGAAGCCCAGTTGCAGCAGCAGGCCGTTGAGCGCGCCGTAGCCCGAGTCGTAGATCCACTTCCACATCAGGCCGTTGGCCACGTAGGGAATGGCCCAGGGGATCAGCAGGATGGCGGACAGCACGCGGCGGCCGCGGAACTCCTGGTTCAGCAGCAGCGCCATCAGCGTGGCGATGACCATGATCGCCACCACCGACATGACGGTGAAGTTGACGGTGCGCAGCACCGATTCCCAGAACAGCGGGTCCTGGAAGACCTTGGCGTAGTTGTCGAACCAGACGAAGGGCACGCGGTGGGGCCGCGTGAGCTTCAGGTCGAACAGGCTGATCCAGAAGGAGTACAGCACCGGGAACACCGCCACCGCCATCAGCACCGCGACCATCGGCGCGAGGAACAGCATCGCGCTGCGCTGGTCGTAGGCGCTGGAGGGATAGCGCAGCCAGCCGCGGCGCGGCGGCTTCACCGGTGCGGCTCCGGCGGGGGGGAAAGGGGCCTCGTCCGCAGCGAGCGCGGCCCCGTCCGGCGTCTTCACGAATCCTTGCGCAGGTCGTTCCAGGAGCCGGCGGACTTCTTCAGCGCGTCGGCGACCGTGGACTTGCCCAGCACGGCCGACTGCCAGGCCGTGCCGTTCACTTCGTCCCATTCACCGAACCAGCGGGAGATGACGTCCTTCTTGCGCGCGAGCTTCTGCTGCGCCTCGAACACCTTGATGTCGGCGTACTTGGCGTAGCTCGCCTGCACTTCCGGGTCCTTGAACAGCGAGGGAATGCCGAAGCCGGAGCCCAGGTCGTTGAACAGCATCTTCTGGAACTGGTACTCGCTGCCGGCCTTGCCGCCGAACCACTCGATCAGCCGGGCGGCATTGGCGGCGCGGGTCTTGTCCGCGGCGGCCTGCGGCGTCATGCCGTGGAAGCGCATCCAGCCCACGGTGGCGTGGGAGCCGCCGGGGCCGGCGGGCATGAGGGCCTGGCGCACACGCCCGGCGATCGGCGACTGCTTGGGATCGTTGAGCGTGCGGATGCGATAGCGGCTCAGCAGCGCGAAGGCATGGTTGCCGGCGCCGAAGGCCTTCAGGCCGTTGAGCTCCCCGGTTTCCACGCAGGCCGGGGAGATGATCTTGTGCTTCTGCACCGCGTCGGCGATCCACTGCAGGGCGCGCTGCGCGCCGCCGTTGGGCTGCGCCAGGGCGGCGGCACCCTTGTCGTCCACGAAGCGGCCGCCGTGCGAGAACACCATGGCCGAGAGGAACTCGACCAGCCAGCTTTCGCGGGCCATCGACAGCATCATCGGGTACTGCGACAGGCCGGCCGACTTGATCTTCAGCGACTGCTGCAGCACCTCGTCCCAGGTCTTCGGCGGCTCCTTGATGCCGGCCTTCTTCAGCATCTCCTCGTCGTAGAAGAAGGCCATGTAGTCGGAGTAGTAGGTCAGGCCGTACTGCTTGCCCTTGTACGTCATCGACTCGGTGCAGAACTTGTCGGCGTCGGCGTTGTACTTCAGGAGTTCGGGGAACTGGTTGACCGGGGCCAGCCAGCCGGCGTCGGCCCACTCGGGCAGCCAGCTGTCGGACACCCACATCACGTCGATCGGCGCCTTGGCGACGAACTTGGTGATCATGGTGTCGCGGTACTGGGCCCAGGGCGAGGTGTTGTAGTTCACCTTGATGCCGGTCTTCGCCTCGAAGGCCGTGAGGTGGCTCTTGACCAGGTCCACCGCCGCCGACCAGGTGTACATGTTCAGCGCGCCGGATTGCGCCAGCGCGTCCAGCGACAGCAGGCCCGAAGCCGCCGCGCCGGCCGCTCCCGCCGTCTTCAGGAAGTCGCGCCGCGAAGCGGTGCCGTTCCAGGTGTTGCTCATGCCTCTCACTCCTTGGGGATGGCTGCAGCGCCCGTGCGCATCGCGACGTGCCGAGCCGGCCGGTACGCAGGCGCGCAGCCCATCGCCGCTCGCCCGACCTGTAGAACCAATTGTTGACCTTGCGGACTATATCGTCAAGTGACGACAACGCTTTGCTCGGGAATTCCCGGGGGATCAGCAAGCCACGACGCTGACCGCCAGTCCGCCCAGCGAGGTTTCCTTGTACTTGTGGTGCATGTCGGCGCCCGTGGCCTTCATCGTGGCGATCACCCGGTCCAGCGACACCAGGTGCGTGCCGTCGCCCGCGAGCGCCAGGCGCGCGGCGTTGATCGCCTTGACCGCGCCCATGGCGTTGCGCTCGATGCAGGGCACCTGCACCAGACCCGCGACCGGGTCGCAGGTCATGCCCAGGTGGTGCTCCATGGCGATCTCCGCCGCGTTCTCCACCTGGCCGGGCGAGCCGCCCAGGGCCGCGGCCAGCCCGGCGGCGGCCATGGAAGCGGCGACGCCGACCTCGCCCTGGCAGCCGACCTCGGCACCCGAGATCGAGGCGTTCTCCTTGTAGAGCGAACCGATCGCCGCCGCGGTGAGCAGGAAGTCGTGGCTGCGGCCGGTGTCGCCGCCGGCATGGAAGCGCTCGTGGAAGCGCAGCACGGCGGGCAGCACGCCGGCCGCCCCGTTGGTGGGCGCCGTGACCACGCGGCCGCCGGCGGCGGTCTCCTCGTTCACCGCCACCGCGAAGGCGTTGACCCAGTCGATCTCGCCGAGCATCCGGGCGCTGCCGCGCTCGAGCGCCTCGCGCAAGGCGGCGGCGCGCCGCTGCACCCCCAGCCGTCCCGGCAGCACGCCGTGGGCGGTCAGGCCGCGGTCCATGCAGTCGAACATCACCTGCCGGATCCGGTCGAGCCCGGCGGCGACAGCCGCCGGCGGGCGCAGCGCCGCCTCGTTCTCCCGCGCCACCTGCGCGATGCTCAGGCCGCGCGCGGCACAGGTGCGCAGCAATTCCTCCGCCGAGCCGAAGGGATGCGGCCAGGCCACGCGCGCCGCCGCGGCCGGCTGCCGCAGTTCTTCCTCCGAGGCGATGAAGCCGCCGCCCAGCGAGAAGCTGGTCTCGTCGGCCAGCACGCGCCCGGCGCCGTCGCGGGCCAGCAGCCGCATGCCGTTCGGGTGCGCCTGCAGGCTGCGCTCGGCGTGGAACAGCAGGTCCTCGCGCTCGCGGAAGGGC
>DASWUI010000746.1:0-3105 GCA_036401715.1 Ramlibacter sp.
TGGCGACCGTGCGCCAGGTCTCCCGCGCCACCAGCGCCAGGAATTCGGCATCCACGCGCGGCGGCACGAACCCGGCCAGGAAGTTCAGCGTCGGCTCCAGGCTGCCGGGCGCCAGCAGCAGCCAGGGCCTGAACTCCGTCCAGGCGACCAGCGGCCACAGCAGCACGAAGGCGGCCAGCATCCAGCCGGCCCGCGCCGCCCACGCGGGGTCGCGCCGTTCCGGGGGGCTCAGGACGGCGGCCATCTCAGCGGCAGTTCATCGGCACGCGGCGCGGCAGCGCCGCGGGCTCCTCCAGCGGCAGGGCGGGCTCGGCCGGCGCTTCCTGGCCATAGAGGTCCTGCAGCAGCACCGGCGTGACCTGCGCGGCGGGCAGGTCGAAGACCACCTCGCCGGCGCGCAGGCCGACGATGCGCGGGAAATGCGCCAGCGCCACGGGCACGTCGTGCAAGGTGGCCACCAGCGTCGCGCCGCGTTCGGCGGCGGCCTGCGACAGCGATGCGATCGCCTGGCCCGCGCGCGCCGGGTCCAGTGCCGACAGCGGTTCGTCCACCAGCAGCAGCCGCGCCTGGGACAGCAGCGCGCGGGCGAGGCCGACACGCTGCCGCTCGCCGCCGGACAGCCGGTCCACGCGCGCGAACAGTTTCTCGGACAGGTCGAAGCGCGCGAGTGCGGCGTCCGCCTGCGCGATGCCGGTCGGGTAGACCAGGCTGCGCAGGCTCTGCCACAAGCCCTGGTGCGGCAGGCGCCCCGCCAGCACCGAGGTGACCACGCGCTGCCGTGGCGGCAGCGGCGGCACCTGGGGGGCGAGGAACAGCGCCCCGCGCAGCTGCTGCAGGGCGCGGGTGGAAAGCTTCCAGGGGTTGCGCTCGTCCAGCAGCACGCTGCCGCCGGCCGGCCGCAGCGCGCACGCGAGCAGTTGCAGCAGCGTCGTCTTGCCCGCGCCGGAGGGGCCGATCACGGCGAGCTGTTCGCCCGATGCGATCTCCAGGGTGACGCGCTTGAGCGCCAGCGCGGCGGACGCCGGCGCCGCCGGGTGGCGGCCGGAGATGGCGTGCAGCGCGACCTTCATTCCGGCTTCAGCAGGCCGGCGTTGCGCGCCGCCGCCTCGATGCCCCGGTAGTTCTCGACCTTCGTCGGCACGAAGCGCGTGGCCCGCTGCAGCTCCAGGATCTGCTTGCCTTGCGCCGTGGCGGGCGTCAGCTCGGTGAAGGCCTGCGCCAGCTTCTGCCGCTGCGCGGCCGGCATGTCCGCGTGCACGCTCCAGTTGTAGTCGTAGTAGGCGGGAGTCGTGTAGAACACGCGCACCTTCGAAGGATCGACCTTCCGGTCCGCCACCAGCTTTTCCCACACCGAGATGTTCAGCGCGCCGGCATCGACCTTGCCGGAAGCGACGGCTGCCACGGTGGCGTCGTGCGCGCCCGAATAGGCGACGCGCCTGATGTCCTTGTCCGGATCCACGCCCGCGGCCAGCAGGAAGCTGCGCGGCATCAGGTGCCCGGAGGTGCTCGATTGCGAGCCGAAGCTGAGGTTGCGGCCCTTCAGGTCGGCCAGCGCGCGGATCGCCGGGTTGGTGGTGATGAAGACCGAGCGGAACTTCTCGTCCTCGGCGCGCTGCACCAGCGGCACGATCTTGCCGCCGGAGCGCTGGTGGGCCTGCACGAACGTGAAGCCGCCGAACCAGGCGAGGTCCACCTGCTTGTTCACCAGCGCCTCCACCGCGGCGGCGTAGTCGGTGACGGGCGTGAATTCCACCTTGGTGCCGAGCTTGCCTTCCAGGTACTTCACCAGTGGCGCCGCCTTGCGGGCCAGCTCCGTGGGCGATTCGTCCGGGATGGCGGTGATGCGGAAGACCTGCTGGGCCTGCGCGGCGATGGCGCAGGCGGCCAGGGCACAGGAGAGAGCAAATCGGCTGAGGAACTTGTTCTTCATGGGTGGCCTCCAGGGGAAGGCGGATTAAACCCCAGATGCCTTGGGCCCATCGTCCGTGCGGACACTGCGGAAGCCCGCCAGGATGTCGCGGCGGTGCGGCTCGAAGAAATTGCGATAGCGGGCATGCGCCAGGGCCGGCGCCGTCGCCGCCGAGGCGCCGCGCAGCACCCGGCGCGTGCCGAACCAGGGCTGCGAATAGTCGCGGTAGGGGTGCGGCGTGAAGCCGGGATAGGGCCGGAACGGACTCGCCGTCCACTCCCACACGTGGCCCCAGCGGAAGCCCGGCCGCGTGAGGGCCGCGCATTCCCATTCGGCCTCGGTCGGCAGGCGCCGCCCGGCCCAGCGGCACCAGGCATCGGCTTCGTGCGCGCACAGGTGCACGGCCGGCCGGTCGGCGTGCAGCTCCTGCCAGCGGCCGTGGCGCATCTGCTCCCAGCCGCTGGCGGTACGGCGCAGGCCGGCGGGCGCGCGCCGCCGCAGGTGCGCGAGCCAGGCGCGTCCCTCCGGCGTCCACCACTGCAGGTCCTCGTAGCCGCCGGACTCCAGGAAAGGCAGGAAGGCCCCCCAGGTCACCGGCTGGTCGTCGATCACGAAGGGCGCGAGCTCCACTTCGTGCGCGCCCAGCTCGTTGTCGAACGCGAAGCCGCTGTCCTGGCTCCCGAGCGCGAAGCGCTGTCCACCCGCCACCAGTTCCCCGCGCGCGGCGGCCGCGGCCGGCTCGGCGCTCTCCCGCAGCGGGATGCCCAGGCTCTGGCCCATGTACACGGCGGCTTCGGCATGCATCTGCTCGTGCAGCGTGGCGAGGCGGAAGAAATAGAGTGCATCGTCTCCGGCATCGGCCGGCAGGGCGTCCAGCAGCTCCAGCGTGCCGGCGAGCGTGCGCTGCAGGTAAGAGAGCGTGCGCTCCGCTTCGGGCAGGGGCAGCTCCCACCGGGTGCGGTGGGGAATGCGGCCGGAGTCGTACCAGCCGTCCGCCGCCGGCAGCAGCGAAGGGCCGCGCGGCTCGCCCGCGCCGGCGCGCATGCCCAGCGCCCGCTGCGGATTGCGTGCGATCCACCACTCCTGGAACCAGGCCACGTGGCCCAGTTCCCACAGCGGCGGGTTCAGTTCCTCGGCATAAGGCAGGTGCGGCTCGGGACCGAGGGCCGCGCGGAAGTCCTCCGCCAGCCGCAGCG